>JAOUKW010000559.1 GCA_029882335.1 Candidatus Heimdallarchaeota archaeon
TCATTCTGTTTTAGATTGGTTTGGGTTGAATTTTAATCATATATTATTAAATTGTATAAAATTCTTCCTATTATTGGTTTCATACGTAGTAAAGTATTAATTCTTACTAAAAATACGTCAACATGATGTTGACTTTCAGAGAAACTCCTATGTATGTATTTCTTAGGAGCACTGGCTTGTTATGTATAAGTATGATATTTGCAATTCTCATGAATACAACTTTTAAAAGTGTATTAATCGAGCTTTCAGAAATAAAGGATAGTAGTTTAGGTGGATTTCTTAGCACAATTTATGCATTAATAACAGCATTTATTCTGGTTTCAGTTTGGGGTCATTATAACGATACAAAACAAGTATTTTCACAGGAAAACGAAACACTTATTTCTTTATGGGTAAATACTGATTTTCTAGATGATCCTGTTATAACAGAAAAGATGAGGTCTGTTCTTTTAAAATACATTGATTCTGCATTAAATAGCGAATTTCCTGTACTAGCTCAAAAAAAAGAAATTGAATTACCATCACCTGAATTTATTGAGATCAAGAAAGTGATAGATCAGGTAAAATTTGACGATGACCGAGATGCAGTTGGTTTCGAGCAATTGTTGATTGATTACCGTGAACTAACCAAGGCGAGAAACAAACGAATTGAATTCTCTTTAATTAAAATACCATCTTTAATGAGGAATTTTTATAAATTAGCCTCAGTTATTTTTTGGGTTGGATTCCTAATTCAGGGTTTTTCTAGTGAAATACTCTATTATTTGGTTTTATTAATGGAGACCTTATTAGTTATTATGAGCTATACGTTGATATTTGATTTAGAGAGACCACTGGCAGGATTAGTGAGACTTCCGTATCGAAAATACTATGTAAGTAGAAATTATATCGAATCCACGGATCACGAAGTGTTTCATGATTAATTTTGACTTGCAAACTATTTTGTTCACATTGGATTTTTATAAATATCTCCAAATTGGTCTAAAAGTATAAGATATTTTCTTTTAATTAGAAATTATTTAAATAAGTGATAACTTTTGGGTTAGTAGTGTTTCAAAAAAACTTATTCCTATTAATCTTTTTGATTGTTTGTGCAACACCTACTTCAGTAACTTCTACAGAAGATATACCCAGTGATGCAATTCCAGCAGTTATTGGAATTAATAATGGAGTGATTGATTCAATTTATTCTGTTTTCTTTTTGTTGGATGAAATTGGAAATTTTAGATTCCGATTATTTGGACCAGAAGATACAAATTTTGATTTAGTACTCTATGATACTTCAATGAATCTCATTGCTGATTCTTTCTTGAATTCATACCCTGAACAAGTAGTTGTTTCATCAGCCAATGGATTTTACATCATGATAAGTACTCGCGATGGTACAGGTGAATTTACTCTTACAATAGAAGAAGAACCTTCACTTGTTTATATGAGTTATTATACTGGATTTCAGGTTGGTGATGAGTTATCTTGGGAAATTGAATATACTGCTACAGAACCATACTATAGCTATGTTTCAGTAATTGTAAATGAGGTTAGTCCCATCAATGTAATTGGTGAAACTAATAATTTGTTTACCATAAAAACCGAGTTTACTGCTTATGATATTGATAATCCTGATATTTATATTGTCCCATCGATTTTACATTACGATGATGATACTTCACGTAATTCAACAGAATACATTTCAATGTATTGGAAAATGCCTGCTGATTTATTCACTTCTCAAGATAATATGTATGAATACTATGGTATGGTAAATGTTCTTGGAATGGAGGTGTTTCTTAATTTTCAATATGATATACAGACTGGAATACTGATATTTCTAGAATATATGGAATCCGGATTTGAATTGCATTACAAGGTGAGGTTGTTAAGTCAAGTATCTGATTTTGTCAATCGATCTGTGGAAGAAGATTTGATATCTGTAAGTGAAGATACTGCCGAAATTAAAATTCATTCTCTGTTGGCGTTAATTACTATACCTATACTTAGATATCATCGTAGATATAAAACCATATAATATATTTAAACTATATATCTAGTTTATAATATTCTTGTATTATTAGAATTTACTTGATTTTTTGTTCGTTTCCCTCAAATTGAATTAATTCCGATAATTTATAATACTTGAAACATTTTCTCTGCAAT
>JAOUKW010000164.1 GCA_029882335.1 Candidatus Heimdallarchaeota archaeon
TTGAGCAAATTAAAGTTAGGAGTTTCATATTTACAGGATTGTCTTCAATTAGTAATAATTTCATGAATTGGATACCTACTATGAAACGTATTAGGTTTTATCATATTTACCTTGATCGATTTGATCTACGTTATATACTAATTTTATTACAAATTACCATTTAAAAATTATTATTATGGATAATTAAATAGTTAAAAATAATTAATTATGGGGGATTTCATTAGCTCTCGTAGTATTGTAGTTGCATAACTTCCAGGAGGTAATCTAAAATTTAGTTGCATTGTATCATCGTTAATAATATGATTCCAAAACATGGGATATACCCATAAAAACCGACTAGTGTGTCGAATTGCTTTTAATTCATGAAATTTAAGAGAATTTATTTCAAATACATCTTTCCAGATGTGGTTCAGTGGTTTAATCCACTTATTTGATGGTAATGCAATTTCAATGTTATTTTCAATTTCTCTCTCACCTGCTAAGAGTTGATCTAATTGGTATCTTTGACTGAGATATTGATTTGTTAAAAATGAAATAAAAGCAGATTTGAATATGTTCTGCAAAAAAATAGGAAAAATTTGAATTACAGACTTATTAATTGTTTTTTGTTTAATTAAATATTTCAAAAGCAATTTTTCCAATAATGGTATATTATACCATTCCTTCAATAATAATTCAGGATCTCTTGTATCTCTCCACATTTTTCTATAGATTTCATCACTACTTATGGATTTATATCCTAGGAATGCATTGACTATGTTTTCATAGTCATTATTGAGGATATATCTACCTATTTTTGCAGAAATTGGTCTAGTTCCCCCAAATCTCTGATATCCATAATAATTTACTATACCTGCCTCGACTATCTTTTGAAACTCATTCATATAATCATTTGATGGTTTGGCATAATTTCTAATTATGATCTCAAAATTATTTCCTGCACTATTTCCCGGATATACTTTTTCTCTTCTATAATGAAATTTACTAAATTCAATGTGTGAAGTTGGTTGGATTGGATCACTGGGTATTTGTTGAGGTTGAAACACAGAAAATAATTGATAGGTTTCTGCGTTTGAATCCTTTATTCCAGCAGTAGAGATATCCTTTTCATCTACTCTAAATAACTTGCTAATATAATTAACTAGTTTAACATGGTCAATACCTTTTTTCCAAGCAACACCAGTAAGGAATAATCCATTTTCTTCAGATGAACTGACCTCAAAACTGGAAACTGGTATTCCCGAGGTTGCATCGATCTCATCTACTAGAAAATCATTTGATTTAGTTTTAATTTGACCTCCAATTCCATTTTTTTGCCACTGATAATTTGATAAACCATAATCACTCTCATCAATCATGATTGCACCTTATTATAATAGAGAAAGTGATTTGGTTATTGGATCAATTAGACTATCCGGTGCTGGTCCAATAGCCGCTGCTGTTGCTGTTCCCGGTGCAAGTTGTGTATGTCCTGCATCATTAATAAAAGCTCGTGGTAATTTATTCCTAACTGCAATTTGAAATAATTGCTCTAGTTCTCCCTCTGAATTAACTTTTACTACTATTTTCTTCATTCCTATCCTCATCCACGCATCAAACCACGTCGAATTGTTTTTTTTGGCATTTAATGAAGCAATCACAGAGGCATGAGACGCTTGGGCTGCAATCTTACCTTTACCCATCTTCAAATCATTTCTAATAATTATTACTTGTTTATATTCAAACATAACCTCACTTTTTTTTCCCATATCTATTTCAATTTTCAATCTATTTTCAAGTTATTTTTAGCAAACAAACAAATGGGTGAATTTGAGAGATAAATTCTAATAAAAATAAATGAATAAATATCATAGACTATATATTGTTAAAAAATAAGAATTAATCGTGGAAAATAGTTTTGATGCAATTGTTATAGGTGGCTCTGCAAATGGATCTCAAGTAGCAAATGTAATTGCATCTAAAGGACATAAAGTGGCTGTAATTGAAGAACACCCTACAACTGGATTACCCGAGCACTGTTCAGGTTTATTTTCTTATTATGGATTAGAACGATTGGATTGTATGCCACCGAGCGATATTATTTTTAACGATGATATATATGGTTCACGAATCGTATCTCCAAATGGAAAAATACTAACTGTAAAAAAACCAAATAAACATGCAATTGTATGTGATCGAGCTGCTTTTGATCGATTTTTACTTGATCGTGCAATTCAGAATGGTTGTGAAGTGTTCCAACCTTATCGTGCAGTAGATGCTACAAGAAAAGATGGAAAGGTAATTGTAAACATTAGAAATAGTGATGGTGATATAACTCAATTAACCACCTCTCTATTGATTTCTGCAGAGGGGATCCGTGGTGAAATTGCCACTCAATTGGGAATTCCTGAGGCAAGTAATCAAAGATTAGTAAATGCAGCTCAATTTTATATGAATGGGCTTAATGAAGTTGATCCTCAACTTGTCGAAGTTTATCAATCACAACAATGGGCAACTAATTTTTTTGCATGGGTAATTCCAATGTCTGATGATTCAGCAAAAGTAGGATTAGGAACTTCAAATAAACATGCTTCAAAAGAACTAGAAAAGATGATTTCCACTCATCCCGTTTTAAAAGAAAGATGTGATGGTGCAGAAATCCGAAGAAAAACAGCTGGTCGTATCCCGATTTCAGGTCCGATTAAAAGAAGTTATGCTGATAATTTACTTCTCACGGGTGATGTTGCAGGACAAACAAAACCCACAACCGGTGGTGGTGTAATTCTTGGTGGTATTGCAGCTCAAATCGCCGGAAATGTTGCTTCTGATAGTATTAAAAATAATCAATTCCAAGCACAACATCTGAAAAAATATGAAAAATTATGGAAAAAGGAAATTCATTCTAATTTGAAGAAAATGCAATTAGTCCGAAATTATATGAATCGCTTGTCTGATAATGAAGTAAATCAATTTTTTAGCAGACTTGAAACAAAAGGTGTGTTAAAAGATATTGAAGAATTAGGTCATGTTGATAATCAAGGAGTATTAGTAAAAAAATTTATGAGAACTCTGTCTCTTTATCCATTTTATATTAAAACATCAGTGAAATTAATTAAAAGTATGATCTAGACTTTAGATGCTGTTGTAATCCAATTTGAACTTCCATCAGCATAAATTTCTTTTTTCCACACTGGGCTTCCTTGTTTATAGGCTAAAATTGCCTCTTCCAATGCTACAAATGCTTCTTTCCGATGAATTGATTTAATAACAATATACACAATTGGATCACCAATATTCAAATATCCAGTTAAATGAACAATTCCAATATTTATCAAATTATGATTATTTAATATTTTTTTTGCTATTTCCTGCATTGTATCATTTGCTCGCTCCTCCCATGCTTCAACTTCTAATGCAACCACGGTTTTATCTGATTTATCTGATATTTGTCTTACTATTCCTGTAAATGTTGTAATTGCTCCAATATCATCATCTTTATCAAATGAATTAATAATTTCTTCAATATTTATTGATCCAGATGGCACTACTTTACCTAAATAATTCATTATTTTTCCTTCCTCAATAATTGAAGTGTATGAGCAATCATTTCTGAGAGTAATTCAATTCCTGTAACTGCTGCATTTAAAGAACCTGGTAATGCAACAATTACGCTTTTATTGGTTATTCCAGCAATTGCCCTACTCAATAATCCTTTTCCCCCAATTTGTTTATAACTTCTCCTTCTAAATTCCTCACCAAATCCTTGTATTTCTTTTTTAATTATTGATTGAACGGCTTCTGTAGTAATATCACGATAATATATTCCTGTACCACCTATAAACACAATTAATGCAACATTATGCAACACATCATCTTCTAATTTTCCTTTTAGTGCCGCAAAATCATCTGGATAGTAGTCTAAGTTTACAGAATTAAATCCAATATCTGATAACATATCTATTGCTCGTGGTCCTGATAAATCTTCACTTAAATCCGAAATACCACTGAATAATGAATCGGATACAATAATAACAGATGCCTTCAGATCTGCTAAAACTAAATCACTATGTTCATCCCAAGGTATGCTAGAGTCCCTCCTTTCTTTTTTCTATTACACGAATATCTGTTATTTTCATCTTATTATAACTTCCATCTTTCTTCTTTTCATACCTTTTTGATAGATCAAATATTGCTAATAATCCATTCATTACTGCTGCCACCGCTTCAATTTCTATTCCTGTTTTATCATGAGTATTTACAGTTACTCTACATGTAATTCCATTATCAATGAATTCGAATGTTGGATGTACATAGTTTATTTTGATGGGATGACACATAAAAACCATTTCAGAGGTCTTCTTAGCACCAACTATTGCAGCGAGTTTAGCATTTTCGAGTACATCTCCTTTTGGATTTGTTTTATTTATTATCGCATCCAAAGCTTCTGTACATAAGAAGATTGAACCTTCTGCTGTCGCAGTACGATTCATAACCGGTTTTCTAGAAATATCAACCATTCCATCATTTTGAGAGGGAGGGATTTCCATAATTAAATTATGTTAAGTTAGTATAAAACTTTCCTGAGTATGGCTAATATAAATAAACTAAGATTCAATAATTTTGTAAAATATATAGTATAGTTTGAACAAGTGAAGCAAAATTTAATTCAAAATAAAATCTATCCAAAATATGGACAATGAAGAAAAAATCCCTAAAAGATTAAATACAGAACATCTGTTATCTATTCAGTTGGAGGGATATGAAGTGTTAGAGAAGGAAGTAAAAATCTCAGGTAATTCTGGAAGAGTTTATTTACCAAGCAGTTGGATTGGTGGAATTGTAAAAATTGTTCGTGTGACTCCATTAGATAACTTATCTGATAATTAAGACTTCATATTTCCTTGGTATTTGATTCGTATCCTCTTTTAATGCTATAAATTTGAGTTTCAACCTCAAAAGATACAGTTCTACTA
Source organism: Candidatus Heimdallarchaeota archaeon (assembly GCA_029882335.1). Taxonomy (GTDB): domain Archaea; phylum Asgardarchaeota; class Heimdallarchaeia; order Heimdallarchaeales; family Kariarchaeaceae; genus JAOUKW01. The sequence goes on from JAOUKW010000164.1 coordinate 4,953, forward strand.
ACATTGCCTAATACATCTTTGGATACAATATCTATATTGCTTAAATTCAAAAGTTCAGTTACTGCCTCTACATTTCTTTGACCAATATTTAATCCCAAACCCAAAAGCTGTTTTGTACCAAACATATTGCTACCTCCTGCTAATTTTGCTTTCATTCTTGATTTCTTTGCACCCATTGAAATTAATAATTTTATCAATTCAGGTACTGCAGTATCTGCATATCTTCCAATTAATTTAAATGATTTAATTGAGACCGTTCTAGCCTCTGGGAGTTTTTCAGGAAGGGCTACATGAGCTAAAGCAGCAACTTTTCTATCCTCCTCGTAAATGACTACTCCAACACAACTACCTAAGGCTATTGCCTCTAATCTATCTCCCGTTACCCCGGATACAATTTCACCAATATATGCTTTTTTTTGAGTAATTTATTTACACCTGAGCGAATATTTCCAATTAATGCATAACTCAATTATGGATTATATAGTTTTTGAATAATGATTATTAAATTATAAATAGAAATCATTAAAGATAATTTAGTTTTATTCTTTAATCAAAAGTTTTATCCACTTTGTTTTTATATATATAAATAACGGTAGGTATTTGTTGTCACAATTAAATTCAACTGAAGCAGAAGAATTAATCGATATTATTATCGATATATTGGCCGGGAAACAACCCATAACCAATAAAACCATTGAAAATATTGTTGATCCCAAATATAAGGAATTATTAGTGGGTTTGATGGTTTTATCTGAAGATGCAAATTATAATGCTGAATTAAGGAAGAAATTGGAAAGAAATTTTTCCAATCTAGATAAATTACATACCAAGTTATTTCAAAATATTCCAGTACCAATTTGTTTTCTAAATGAAAATCTAGAGTGTGAAAGCTATAACGACTCGTTTGAAGATTATTTTGAGATTTCTCCATCTGTAAAAAAGATAGAATTAGATACAATAATACCGGATTTAAGAAACATTTTTGATGATTATCTTAATGTTTTAAAAGGAAAATTAACTAATTTTCAACTGGTAGAAAAAATTAAGTTAATTACTACAACAGGTGAAACCAATTGGGGAATTATCAACATGTCGAGTGTAGATTTGGAAGATGAGGATAAGTATATACTTATCATCCAAGATATCACATCTTTTCATAATTTGGAAGAAGAACTAACATTAAAATCTGATGAATTGGTGAAAAATAATATGGAATTGGAAAATCTTACCAGAATTACCACTCAAGACTTGAAAGAACCTATTCGGTTAATTAACAACTATGCTCAGCTTCTTCAAAAACGGAATTTTCAGGATTCTAACGATTCATCTGGGGAATGGATAAACTCCATTATATCAACTTCAAAAAGAATTAAAGGTTTACTTGAAGAAGTGATGACATTTACCACAATTACAGATAAAGAAGTTGACATAAGTGCTGTTGATGTGTCACTAATTGTTGAGCAGGTAAAGTTAAATTTGAACAGGTTAATTATCGAAAATAATGTCCAAATTAATTATTCCGATCTTCCTTCAATAAGGGCGGATAAATATCAATTATTGGAAATCTTTCAAAATTTAATCAGTTTTATTATAAAAAATCGAGGGGACATTAACCCCGAAATTACAATAAAATATAAGGAATATGATACTAATTGGATATTCCTAGTAGTAGATAATGGAATGCGCATCGATCCAAATTATTTTACCAAATTATTCAGCTCTGAAAATTCATTGTATACAAACAATGTAAATTCTTCAGTATCACTGGCAATTTGCAAAAAAATTATTGAGTTTTATAAAGGTCATATTTGGGTAGAATCTAATATGGGTATTGGATCGATATTCTATTTTACAATTTCAAAGGAGGTTTGATGAAAATTCTAAATAAGAAAAAATTATTATTAGTTGATGATAGTGAGGATGATTACATATTATTAAAAGAAGCAATTCACGATAGTGATATAGAGGTGAATTTGGTTCATTGCCTATCTGGTGAAGAAGCTCTTCATTATTTAATGGACCAACAAAATAAAGGAAAAGCCGAATTACCTAATTTAATTCTTTTGGATCTAAAAATGCCAACACTAAATGGATTTGAAATCTTGAAAAGACTAAAACATGATCCCATTCTTCAGCAAATTCCAATTGTCGTACTATCAAGTTCGGATCTAACTGGAGATATACGAAAAAGTTATGAATTACTGGCCAATAGCTACATTGTTAAACCATTTGATTATGATGAGCTAATTCTAACTGTAAAGAGTTTAACAAATTATTGGTTTAAAATTTCGCGATTACCTTATGATTAATTCAACTTATTATCATTTCTCAAATATATCCCTCAAAAAAATAAATAAACACTAAAAATAATGACGTATTCTTAATTCACAACTAATTTTAATTAAAAATGAATAAAATCAAAATAAATAGATATGATTTAAATTGTAATAATACATCTCTTAATTATCAATGTCAGAAATTGATGTTTATTCAATTAAACTTATTTTAATTGGGAATGCGTCAGTTGGGAAAACAAGTATACGTAGAAAATTTATGGGAATAAGCTTAAAACAAGGTTATACACCAACAATAGGGTTTGATATTAGCATAAAAAATGTAATTACTGATAACTACGAAGCCATTTGTAGTATTTACGATATCGGAGCTGATGCTTACTTCAACAGAATGAAGAGCAAATATTACCAAAACATTGCCGGGATTATACTTGTATTCGACGCAACTTCTGAACTTAATGAAGAGTCACGAATTTCATATTGGATTGATGAAATAAAAGAAAATCATGGAAATAGAGATATTCCCTTTCTAATTTTGGGAAATAAATCAGACCTCCTAGAAAATAAAGATAAATTTACTGATCTTGGAAAATCAATGAAAACATTTGTTAAAGATCAATTAAAAATATCTGATGTCGGTTTCTATTTGACATCTGCAAAAACATCTGAAAATGTCAATACTTCCTTTAACTGGTTAATAGAAAGGATTATTTCTAATCATAAGAAATAACATATAATTAATTGACATATAATTAAAAATATTTCTCAAAAATAGAAGATATCTAGGTAAATAATGGTATCATCTAAATAAAAACAAAAAATTGTGAAGGTATGGAATTTACCATTTTAGATATAGGTTGTGGTGATCGACCAAGAGGGACAACTAACTTGGATTTTATGGATTTTGATGTACCAAACTTTGTAAAAGGAGATGCACTCAACCTCCCATTTGAAGATAAATCATTCAATACTGCCTACTCAAGTGGATTATCATTATGGAGTAAAAATCATGAGGAAAAATTATTAATTAAATCCTGGGAAGAAGCTATTCGAGTTGCCAAAGATCTTGTTGTGTTTGAGTATAACTACCTATCACAAAGTAATACATGGCCAGCAAGAGCTCCATTGGGTGTTAAAAATTTCTTAGAAAAATCTTTAAAATCAAATATTTCCTTAGATTATTCTCAAAGAGGAAAATTTAACAAAATTATCCGTGTATTTGAAAAAATATTTGGAACAAAATTAACAATTAGTATTCTAAATAAAATTTTCAGAAAATCATATTTAGCCAAATTCACTTTAAAATTAACCAATAATAATGTTCCAGAATGTCTGTGATACTCGTAAATTAAATCTTGGATTTAATCTTTTGCTGAAAATATTTTGTTGTATTTATCCTGACTAACATCAGT
>JAOUKW010000561.1 GCA_029882335.1 Candidatus Heimdallarchaeota archaeon
CTAATAAACATGATATTGATTGGAAAGTTAAATATTTCTTGTACTCATGGTGTATGGTAGATTTTGTAAGATATTTCATCTTCTGCTAGTTACAGTAAATTCTTAATTTCTCTTATACTAGTCCTTGAATAACGACTTATAAAGTCTATTGAATCATGGTTTAATTTTAATAGCAATCATGGATTGATATTACTAAGTTAAGCTTAATACAGAGAGGAAGATTATTCTTTGGTGGGATTGATTTAAATCTATTTTGTGTTAATATTTAACAAAATTCAGTAGCTATTTCATTATATGCAAATTATTATACTTATTACCCATAAAGCTAAACCTTTTTCAACTCTTTAGTAATAAATTTTATTAATTAATATACTATTATGTATGATATTCTATGACTGATGCTTCTTTCTCTGAAAAATTAACTGAAGTTGAATTATCTAGATTGGAAGATTTAGATTTGGGTGAAGAGGATAAAGTTGACGAATTAATTTTAAATTCTTTGAAAAAACGAATTAAGTTGGTAGAGGACAATATAATATTATTTAGAGTTCATTACAAGAAATTAAAAATTATTAACAATATCATGTTGATGGAAATGGATTTCCAGACAAAACATCTTAATGAATATTACTTAGTTCTCTATGCTCCTGATGGTGAAGAAAAGGGTACTTCAGAATACAGAGAATGGGGAATTAACCAATTGAACTCCAGGGAAAAGATCAAGCATATATCGTTTGCAATTGATAAAAACTCTCTTCTTAGACTAGTAATTAAATTTGTAATGGCCAAGGTTGTAAAAATTCCCTACTCTGTTCACAATAATATTGATGAAGCACTTAAGAAAATTAGAGAAATTAGAACATAATAAATCAAAATACAATAATATGTAGAAATTAATTATTGTAATATTATATGTTATTGCAATTGGTTGTTGCAAACTAAAATTTTAGGAATAAGCTAGGTTGTATTAAAGTAATTTTAGATAATTCATAATTTTGAAGAAAATATATACTCAATATGGCACATATCGATTAATAAACTTATATTTCATATTAACTATGAATATCTGTGAAATATCCTCTGCTACTGCGTATATCTGTATTATTTGGTGTTTTAAATTTATTTTTTCTTGTTATCTTGCTATCTGAAATGATTTTGTATTTTATTACTCATCCATGGGATGTAATTGATATGCTACAAGAAGATCCTATAATTGTTGTTATAATGACAGTAGGTTATTTTATTTTGATTTGGAGTTTAATCGTGAATGTTGGATTGTTATTCAATAAGATTAAACTAGTAAAACAAGTCATTTGCAGTTACATATTGTTAATGTCATTGCTATTCATACTAATTATATCTATGATAATTTTAGGAGGAGAATGGACATTAATTATACTTTTAATATTTTTTATTTTTCTATATGTCCAACTTATCGTTATGAAGTATCATAAACTATCAAATGAATATCTAGAATTATAATCTTGTTTACATCCTATGAAAAAATATCTCGACCGATTTGTATATTATTTATAATATGTAGTCAATTCATGAAGTTTGTTTGTAAATTGTAATGATGGTATTTGAGTAGATGCTATTTTGGTGTAATCTATTTTTTGTATTATCTATCGATAGTAGTTTGACTTGACTAGCAGATCATGGGTTTCATCATTAAATCTTTCCATTTTTCACACAAATAAAACAAAAAATTGCAATACATATAAATAGTGGGGGTAATTAATTTGCATAATGAATAAATTTTTTTTATTTTTTCTAGTAATTTTATTAGTCAATATCGTTGGTGCTGCTGATAATGTAGATGTAATTCCAACCGTTGATTATGCTAACTATGGTGATTTTGATGGAGATGGCTTTGAGGATGATGTTTATATCAATGTCACTATAGATTTAACTGGTGCTAATATGTATAATTTTGATTACACCTTGATCCTTACTTTACCATCAGGATTAACTTATATCTATGACTTTATTTATGTTACTGAAACTAATTTAGTTGTAGAACATTACTTAATGGATCATGCAACAGAGCCAGGTTGGTATACTGTTGATGTTGATATCACCATGAAAACGGGAGGAATTAATCATGCTCATGCAGAGTATATATTTGATCCACCCGG
>JAOUKW010000165.1 GCA_029882335.1 Candidatus Heimdallarchaeota archaeon
ATATCTACAGATATTTAATTTGATTTATTTAATTACAATTCTTATTTCACCAATCATATTATTTCCCCAATTAGTTTTAGAAAACAAAGCATTTTTTTTCATTTTATTATTGATTGTTTTCATTTTAATACTTTTAATTAATTTCAAAAAGCACAATATATTGCGTTATCTAACCCTAATCTTTCTAGCTAGAAATACAATTATTTTTTTTGAATTATTTATATTTGTTATTCAGGGGTATACCAATCTAATAGTTAGTTTAATTATTATTATTATTCTTTGTTATAATATATTTTCAATTTATGTATTATTTATAGATGAAGAAACAACTTCCCAATTTTCGTAATTGAATAATATCTAGTTTTTATTACAAATTTGAAATCCTACTCAGTAATGATAAATTTCACAGAATTATTTGGTAACGTTTAATAAAAGAAGAAAAGTTACTAAGTTAGACAAGATATGAGTTTTAAAGAAACAGTAAAAAAGGATTTCACTTTAATGAAGGGAGAATGGAATAAAATGCATCCAGCATTAAAATCGCTAGATCTAATTTCTTTGGCTGGTGTTTTACTGTTTGGGATATCATTTTTAACTGTATCAATCTTTGATGTTGCTCAAACTGAATCAAATATGGGTTTCATGATGTACCCTATATTTATCGCAGGTTTCACCCAATTGTACAGAGTAAAGTTAGCAGAAAACAAAGAGGATAAAGCAGTGCTAAGAAGAAATTATATTCTTCAAGTTGGTTTAGTAACACTTTTGGTAATATTACTAATTATATATGGTATTGTAATGAAATTAGCATTACCATCGAATTAGAATTATTTTATCATTCAGTTATTTTTTTTTTATATTTTTGATTTAAATTAGTTATGAGATAAGTACATTTTTCTTATAACAGAAGATATCTCATTTAGGAGATAATTGTGTCAAGATCAAAAGAAGATGTTCAAGCCTATACTAGATTATTGAAATTTCAAAATAAAAGATACGGAGTAGCATCACAGGATTATATTATATTATTAATTACACTTGGAATAACCATATTTACAGGAAATTTGATTCAAAAAAATGCTTCTGCAAATTTTGGAACAATTATGTTTGGTATTAACGGTATCTTTATACTGATTTTAATCATGGCATTTTTTGATTATGCTTCTGGAATTGGAGTATTACATGAAAATGGAATGATCTATTCCTCAATAATTATACTCTCATCACTGGCGATTTCTGTAATTATTGCAATATTTGCAGATACATTATTCATAATTAATCAGGATTTAATTGGCTTATTAAACCTGATAAATTTGCTTTTTGTCTCAATTATTAGTTCATATTATATAATTACTGCAACTCCTAAAAGAGAGGGTCGTGAAGAAATCATAGAGAAATTAAAGGAAATTAGAAGGGATGTAGCAAAGTTATCACTAGGTGAATTAGGAATTGATAATGCGATTGATAGAGGATATAAATGGATATTATTAAGTCAAAAGGATGATGGAATATGGGGAGAAGAATACCCATTATATGAAACTGCAGAAGTATTACGTACATTAACTGCTATGGGTAAAGAAAGAGATTTTTCATGGTCTTCAAATGTTAAGGGTAAACAAGTCACTCGAACAGTAGAACAGATTTATTACTTGGTATTTGAAGCTCTAGAGAGTGCGGTAATAGAACCCAAATTAGAATATCTAATACCCGTGATTTCTATTTGTGAAATAGATGCTCAACATATCAGTATTGATAGAGAAATTTATAAGGAATTTACAGATGATTTATATGAATCATCAGAATGGGATTTTGTTAGAAGCTTGGAACTATTTGATAAATCTCTAAGTACATATACAGATATACCTGCAATTTTTGCTATGGCACCTATATTTTATTACAAGAATAATTTAGAAATTGCTCAAAAATGTTCTGACATTTTTACAAATACATTTGGTATTTTAATAAACCGTGCATCAACAAGATTTAATATTCAAGGTGAAAAGGAAATAGCCAATTTACTCCTCGGAATTATGTATAATTCATTAATTACTTTGATTAGAGGAAAAAGAAAAGCCACTCAAGATTTAATATTTCAAAATGATTTCTCAGATGCATCTAATAAAACTGAATTTGAATTACCTAACTTTGATGATACAAGTTTTGAACTACCAGATTTGGATTCTAGCAGCTTTGAACTACCTGATTTTTCAGCTATTGATAAGGCAACAGAGTCTTCGATTTCGACTCAAAATACAGATAAGATAAAAGTAGGTATATCAGTTGCAAGTATTAGGAATTTCCTAAGATCCAGACAATCTATTGACGGCAGTTGGGATGGAAAAATAGATGTAACAGCAGAATGTTTACAAGCTGTTTCAGATCAAGAATCCTCTGAAAGTGATTTCATTAAGGCAGCCGTTCAGTATTTACTTGCTCTTCAGGAAAAAAATGGGTCTTGGCAAAATGATATTGTGTTAACAGCAAAAGTAGTGAGAAGTTTAAGCTATCTTAATAGATCTCTTGACTTTGGAGATTTTCAATGACACAAGTTATCGAATTAATATCAATAGTATTAACCTTACTTTGTTTAGCATGGGGAGCATACGAGGACATTAAAAATCGGCTAGCACCAGATAAAATATGGTTAATCCAAATCATAGGGGGGATTATCCTAATTTTTTGGTGGAATACAGAATATCCGAACAACTTTATTGCCAAAGTATTAATTGTGACCAATATACTCTTTTCGATATTATTTGCAATGGTTTCTTTTTATTCAGGTGCATTTGGTGGCGGAGATGCAAAAGCCATTATTGCTCTCTCCTTTTCCGCTCCATTCAATTATTTGTTTCTTAATTCTTCAGTTAATAGAACTGAAATTCTACCCCCAGTCTTATCAATTTTATTAAACTTCTTAATTTTATTTATTTTATTGGCTTTAATTTTTCTAGCAAATAATTTGGCATCTAACAAACAATTTGGATCCTTATTTAATGAGACTAATGGTACATTTTTTTCAAAATTCAGTGTGCTATTATCGTGTAGAAGGGTAGATGCAGCAAAAATTCACCAATTACAACATGAAGATCCAATTGAAATATATACCGATGGTGCTTGGAAATTGAATGTTTCTATTTATAATCCACCAATGGATGATGAATCCTATGAAAAAATGGAGAAAAAATTGAAAGAAGATACAATAAGTTGGATTGAACAATCAAGCAGATCTTATATTTGGGTTCGCCCCCAACCACCAGGATTAGTTTTTATCCTTGTAGCATATATCATGTGGATTTTTATCGATTCACCGTTACTATTCTTTCTAAAGTTATAATTTGGTTGAACCATATCCTTTAATTTTTGAATGGTACTGCAAGTACGTATTTAAGGTCTATTTAGTTGATTTGCACAGTACTTATTTCTGATGATTTGATAAAAATCTCTAAGTACATAGACGAGGCAATTACCATTGGTACAAATATCATCGAAATAAGACTGGATAGCATTAAAGAATTGGATCTAGAAAAATTAAAATTAATTATAGATAATATCAAAATTCCATTAATTCTATCTTTTAGATCAGAGTGGTACACCGATCATATCCTACCACCTAAAGAAGGAAGAAAGGCATTAATTAAATCTTTAATTGAATTTGAATCAGATTATATAGATTTTGAATTTCCTCATGATATCACAAGTATCTCTAAAATTAAAGGTAAGACAAGACCCATTATTTCAGCTATGGATTTTGATGGTGTAGCGAAAATTGACTTTAATTCCTTATTATCCCTAGCAGAAAAATATTCAAACGCAATAATTAAAATTTCTGCAACACCAAATAGATTAGAAGACTTAAAACAACTATGGAGATGGGCAAATAAATTAAACAAAGAAAAAATCCCTCATATTGTACTTGGTATGGGATCACTTGGTTCTATTTCTAGGGTTAAATATCGAGAATTAGGTAATATTTGGACATATGGCAGATTAGATCAAAAAATAGGAGAGCCTTATTTACCAGGTATGATTGAAATCAGTAAATTAAAAAAAGCCAGTGAATTCAATTCGTGGCATTTTGGATATATTGGAATTCACTCAACATCCCACTTTATAAACTATGTATTAACAAAAATCATAGATATATCTGATGTAAAAGGTATAGTGACACCAATTCCAATAGAAAGTTTTCCAGAACTAGATCAGCTACTCTTATGGATTAATGATGGACTTCTTGATGGTGCATACATTGCTAAAAATTTCCAGCAGGAAGTAATTACTAGAATAAACAGAAAAGATATCTCAATCATCCAAACTGGAATTTGCAATGTTATTGTCAATAAAGAAGCGGGTATAACGGGATATAATAGCTATATAAGTGGTATCAAAAAATCCATTTCTCAATTTTCAATTAAGAAAATTAAGAGAATATTCATTGAAGAAATTAACTATCTAACTTCATCTATAATTCAGTGTCTATATGATTCTGCAGAATTTATTGTAATTAGAACAACCAAAGTTGATGAATTTATTAAAATTAAAAAACAATTTCCTAAGGTTTTACCAGCAGAGCATGAATATAGTGACTCATATGATTTAGTTGTAAACTGTTATAAACCTGAAAAAGGATATGAAACTGTAATATCAATACCTATTACACTGATAGAGAATGCCTCAATTGTTTGTGATTTGGAGAGTAGAGCTACTGATAAGTCCTTCCTCATAGAATATGCAGAAAAATGTGGAAAGGCAACATTAACTGAAGATTTGGTGTTAATTAATACTTGCATTGCAGCCTTTGAATTATGGACCAAGAAATCTATTTCGCTCTCTCAATTTTTTGTGGATTATTAGGAGTTAGTAGGAAATTGAGTTCTAGTTTTTATAACAATGTCAGAGCCATAGTAGGTTTACTTCAGATCAAATAATTTGAATGAAATATTGTTGATTAAGTATAACGGTTAACTGAGCTAACTTATAGAATATAAAATTGATGAATTTGCTCTTTGAAGATAAAACTAAATTAATCATTGATTTGGCACCTAATTTATCAATAACAACACGTATCTTAATTAATTAGATCATTTTATTAATTTATTTGTTAATACACCACACTCATTATTATATTAAGAAAAAAGAATCAAGTGTTTAATAAAAGTACCTTTCTTTTATAAAATCCAATAGTATTTTAACAATTCTTATATGATTGAGTGTTAAAGTCAAATTTAGGTTCTTTGTATAAATAGTTCCAAGTGATAGTTATGGCTCAAAATGATAAAATAATAGGTATGATAATGGCTTTAATATCTGCAATAGTAATTCTAGGAGAATTATGGTGGTTATTACTGCATCCATTAATAGATGACAATTTATTAGGTAGCTTTCCCAAAACACAATATTTGGCTATAGCATTACCTGTTTATGTTGGTACAGCTGGTGTTTTTGCAATTGTTTTTTGGATAGGTATAACAATGATTACTACACCTCCACCTGAATCATGGGATTTTGATGATATAGAAGAAGAAATAAATGAAAATACCGAATCTGAATCTGCAGAGAAATAGATTTAACTTAATAAGATAATAGAAGTGCAATACTAGTCGATCTCTTTGTATCTCTAAATGTTGACATATTCAGCGCGTCCAAAATATACACATTTATCATTTATAGATAGTCAATATAGATCATTGTTTCATAAATGTTTATAAATAAAAAGAATTACTTGGTGTTAAATTAGACCTTGATTAGTGTTTCTGAATTTATAAATTTAATTTTATTCTTTTAACATCCCACGGCTGATTAATAACTTGAATTCTTCAAATCCAAGTTTCTCTCCGGATTGATATCGTTCAAGAATTTCTTCTGCTTTGGTATCAATTTCAGTTTGCCTTTCTTTTTCTTCCTTGATCTTACGTTTCTTACGCTCAACAATAGTTTCTTCACCAAGGAGTTTTCGCAGCCTGTCTGATTCAGCAGATACTTTGGCTATTTCTTTCCTAATATCTTTTATTTTCTCAGATAGATCGATAACTTTTTTGTGATTTTCATCTGCATCTGAACGAATTTTTTTTGCTTCAGACATATTTTCAATCATTTCATCATGAAAACCTTGACTTTGAGATGCTAGTTTTCTAACTTCCTTATGATGAGCAGTTTGTTCTCCTTTTAGAGACCGTAATTTCTTCCTGGCATTTCTCAACTCATCTCGTTTTTCATCAACAACATCAATTTGTTCCATTTGACTGGAGAGTTTACCAATTTTATCAATTATCTCATCTTCACTCTTTTTTTGCATTGTAGGACTAGTTTCGATTTTAACTTCAAGATCACGTATTTGTCGAGAAAGATTTCTTTTCTTACTTCTAGCTTTGCTATTTTCTTTGAAATCTATATCCTTAATTGTCGTTTCAAGGCCTTCTACTTTGCCTTTTGCTTTATCTAAGTCCTCTTTTCTCAAATCTCTCAAAGCTTTATTTAATTTAACATCTTCATTGACTGTATCTCTGTGTTTTCTAGCCTCTTTTGCTTTGTTGTACAACTCTCTAACTTGGTTGTTTCCTTCTTCTCGCTTTTCTCTATAGACAGCTCTTTCCTTTTCAATTTCTCTAACTTGCGTAATTAAATTACGTTTTATCTCTCTTAGCTTTCTTAATTGCTCACGAGCTTCTGTCTTATCCAAATCTTGTACCATTTCCGACGCCAGATTATTCACCTTTGGAATAAAATGATTTTAATTCCCAACTACTAAAAAATTCGTAGTCTAAGATGATATTTGTAAAACGAATTATAAAATACTCGTTAAGGACGGAGAGATTTTTCAAGAATACAAACGATTCATTTCGTTTACTAATTTATACATTTATTGAAATTAGATCGGAAAGACTGTAATTTGTATTATTATGATGGAAAATGATTATTTTTGTGTTTAACTAGATTTTAAACTTAACTATATAAATAAACTGAAGGATTTATGGGGAAAGGCGGTTTAATGTCCTAGGAAACAATGTTGTATCTCGGATATGTTCTAAATCAAGCAACCACTGCACTAATCTTTCCAAACCCATACCAAAACCGGAATGCGGAACAGACCCATATCTTCTAAGATCGAGATACCAATAATAATGTTCAGGATCTACAGGTGGATTCATTTGACCCATTCTCTTCAACATAGAATCAATGTCTGTTTCTCTTTCACCGCAGCCAATTAGTTCTCCACAGATAGGAAATAGAAAATCAGCAGATTTTGTTATGTTCGGATCATCCGGATCAATTTTATGATAAAATGGTTTCATCTTCTTTGGGAAATTCTGGAGAATTATTGGTTTTCCAAAGTGTTCAACTAACTGTCTCTCAGGTGCATCAGATATATCCTCTCCATGAGGGATATCAATATCATAATTTTCCTTTAGAATTTTTAATGCATCATTATAATTTACTCTTGGAAATGGTTTTTCAGGAATATCTAATTTACGTTCCCATAGTTCAAGTATATCTGAATCATATTTCCTTACCTGAGTTATAACATGAATTATCATATCCTCTAGAAAATCGAGTAATCCACTAAAATCCATGTATGCATGTTCAGTTTCAACGTGTGTATATTCAGCTAAATGTCTGCGAGTTCTACTTTTTTCTGCTCTAAATGATGGTAATATACAAAAAACATCTCTCAATGAGTATATTGCAGCCTCCAAGTAGAGTTGTGAAGATTGAGTCAAATAAGCGTGAGTATCAAAATATTTGATTTCAAATAATTCAGAACCACCTTCTGCTTGTGCTTCAACTATTAATGGAGGTACAACTTCTTCTAAGCCTCGTGAATAAAAATATTCTCTTAGATATTTTATAACATGACTTTTAAGTCGAAGCACAGAGGCACTCTTTGGGCCTCTAATCACTATATGTCTCTTTGTTAATCTTACATCAGCTCCTGATTCAGGAGTTATTTCTTGGTCAAATGTCTCTAAAGATGGATGAATAATATGTACTTTAGATACTTGTAATTCAATTCCACCAACAGATCTAGTATCTTCTACCACAGTTCCGATTAATGAAACAGAAGCTCCTCTGTATATATCATTAGTAATTGCAAAATTATCTTCTCCGACGTTATTCAACTTAACTGTAGCCTGTAATTCAGCGGTTCCATCATATAAGGATAAAAAGCATAATTTTTTACCTTGACGTCGAATATTTAGAACCCAACTTTCTATTTTTACCTCTTTTCCTATCAGGTCGGATAATTCACTAATTTTATTAATCATTAATCATCACTATTCGGTTATAGTTGGTTTAGTTGGCTTTCCAAATATAGCTTATTATTTCAACCGAAATTAAATCTAGAAATTTCAAAATAATGGATAAATAGAACTATAATTTACTTTATTTATGACGAGAGAGATAATAAATAAGGAAAATGTCAGATTATGAAAAAGTATTTCGATTTAATCCAATAATAGTTTTGATTTGGATTTCTAATCTACTAATTGCAGCTATGGATTACAATCCAGATAAAAAGTTTACTTGGTCAATTCCATT
>JAOUKW010000562.1 GCA_029882335.1 Candidatus Heimdallarchaeota archaeon
ATAGAATGCAAATAAATGACCTAAAAAATCATAATCTGAAGAATAGACAATAGTATCATTAAATTTCAGACCTGCACCATAAGGAAATGGTATGGATCTATCCTCTCGAGGAACAGCCAATGAAAACCATTCTACTGTTTGAGGTTGTGGAAATGACTTCCAAAATACAATCATTATTTCTAAAATCATAAACCATAATATACCCACATTCCAAATTAATGTTTGAAATTTTGATTGTAATTTAAAATGTTTTATATTTCCTTTTACTCTAATTACATGTATAAATAACAGAAAAAACGTTAAATTAAATCCCATATATTGCATTTGAAAATAAATTAATACATTAGTTTGACTTGCTATTACATTTGATATTTGAACAAAACCACCAATTATGAAATATGCTGCAAATATCAAGGTGTCATTAATTTTTGTTCTTTTATACTGATAAATTAAAACAATACCAGGAATGACGGCCAGTACAGACAAGAAAATCGCTAAAAAGTAATCTAAATTCATGTGTGACTTAATTATCAAGCTCTAGTGTAATCTTAAATCTTCTTCTCAAGCATAAATATTTTGACTTATTTTTCAGCTAAAAATCCCCCTAGAATCGCGATTTTCTTTTTTGCTAATTTCCTTTGAGCCAATCCCATTAAAATAGTATCATGAAATCTAGGAGGTATCCAATTTAGAACAGACAATATTTTTGTGATGGGATATGCCAATAATGCATTAATCCAGGCATTTCGGATGGATATATCAGATTCCTTCATCAAATCAAATTTTTCTAAAACCGTAAATCCAGCATTTTCCAATTCCTGTTCAAAATCATCAAAATAAAATAAACTTGGCAAACACATACCTTTAACCGATATTTCAACATCTTTTTTGTCTTTCAGGTTTAAATTTCTTTTAATCATAAATCCATCGGTAACCATAAATTTTCCACCTTTTTTTAACAACCGATACATTTCTTTGAGAAATATTGATTTATCAACTGCATGACAACTACTTTCCATTGCATAGATTTTAGAAAAATGTTCATCTTTGAAGGTAGTTTTATTATAATCTTGTTGCAAAAATTGGATATTAGCCTTATTTTTTGAATTAGAAGCTAATTTTCTTGCATGGTGAACTTGTGATCCTGAAATTGTGATCCCAATAATATCAACCCCATAATTTTCAGCCATAAACACTGCAGGTCCTCCAATCCCACATCCAGCGTCTAACACTATATCGTCATTGTTTAAATCTAATTTACTTCCATACATTCTATTGAGATTCTCTTGAGCCTGTTGGGAATTTGAAGTCTTTGAATCCCAGATTCCATAATGAAATGAATTTTTTGAACTAAAATTATAGACAATTGACTGTTCTTCATAATACCTCTCTACGTCGATTTCTGTTAAATCAGTCAACGTAGATTTGTCTACGTCTACGGTCATATTAATTCATCAAAAACTTAAAATAATTTATAATTAACTTCTTAATGACTCGAAAAATTAAAATTATTACAATAAAACTAATGAATATTCATGTTGATAAATGCAAATGACATTAAACCCCCAACTGTTATCTTAATAATTCTTCTAATGATTTTTCATTTTGGATGGTTTTTGTTGAAAGCGATCAACATTGGAACCAATTTCATTAAAGTAGAAGTAATATTAGTTGATATATTTGATTATGCTGTAATTATGATACTTATCGTAGATTTGATATTATCAATTTATATGATCATTTTGTTTACAAATTTTTATAATGCTTTATCAATCAAGAGTTTGACTGTTATATCCATTATAGGAATTGTCTCTCTTATAATACGTTTGCATTCTGTTAATATTGTAGTCCTAAACCTAAAAAGATCATTATTCAATAATATTAAAGAGTGGAATGCAATACCATTTATATTAATTTTGTCTATAATTTTTGTCATTATTATTTTAGGTTCTTCAATATTCCAATTTCTGGCAACATCGGCATTTTATATCCTCAAACCAAAAAAACTTAGTTCAATTGGCAATATTAGTATGATCATAATGGCTACAATTAATATTTATATCGCATTAATAAGCGATTTCACAATGATTTTTTCAGGATTTTCAGTTTGTTTCTACTCATTAATG
>JAOUKW010000166.1 GCA_029882335.1 Candidatus Heimdallarchaeota archaeon
TGTGTTGTGGTAAATTACAGCCACACACTATAACAAGTAAAATGGTGATTATTATGTCAGATTTTGAAGATTTAGATATTGATGATATTGAGGAACAAGAACCTAAGAGTGCAATTAAATCAAAAACACCCGCCTCTTCTAAGACACCTGGAGGAAGTAAGAAAAATGTTTATTTGCAAAGTACAGTAGGACCTGCACAAAAGCAGGAGAAATTAACTGTTAGTGAAAATGCACCACTAGGCGATATTAAATATACTGTTTCACAAATATTCAACTTACCTGTTGATGAATTCCATCTATCACATGCAGGTAGAACCATGGACCCAGATGACACTCTCTCAAATTACGGAGTTGAAGATGGAGATACAATTTTATTAATACCAGTGTCTACAGCAGGCGCAATTTAAAATCATTATTACTTAATAAAAAGTTACAGCAAACCAACCACATATAAGTAACATTTAATTTCAATTATAATTATAGCTAATTAATGACAAATGGGATTGAATTCACAATTATTAATGGATTCAATATCCTCATTAATGGCTCGATTTTTGCATATTTTAGCTTAAAATTAAGAAGATTATATGAGAGAATTACCCTATATTGGTTTCTAGCATATTTTATATTTTTCATTTCAAACATAATCTCACTTTATCACTACTTCACCTTTCAAAATATCGATCAAGCTTTTTCAGTTGTTAGACCAATTTCACTTTTTGCAGTTATGTTTCTCTCTCTAAGTGTATTAGAAATGGGATTAATTAATTTGAAGAAAGATATATTGTCAATGATTTTTGGTATGATGGGGATATTAAGTCTAATATCGCAAATATTCAGTTTGTTCACCTACATCTACCGTATTTCAATAATTATTTATTCCTTAGTTGCATTTTTAGGATATATTTTTATCGCTATTAAAAGTAGAAATTACCCTCTGCTTCAAATCAGCTTAGGGATATTAATTCAAGCAGTAGCAGGATTTCTCTCAGCAACAGAAATTATTGGAGTCGTTTTCGCTTATTTTATACTTGCATTGGGTGCATTTTTCATAGGCTTCGGAATTATCCTAGGTAAATATTTTCTAGAAAATAACGATCTAGATTAAAAATAGTCTAAATAATGATAATCCACATATATCAAATTGGGAAGCAATCTAATTAATGCTTTAAACTTAGTTTCATAATTGATTGTAAATGGATTACCATCGACATAAATTTCTTCTAAACTTTTCAATTTCCCCAATACGGTAAAAGGAATTTCCTCTAGATTGTTATTTCTAAGATCTAATATTTTTAAATTCTCTAGAAGACCAATTTCCTCAGGTATATAATCCAGTTTATTATCATGCAAATATAAATAATTGAGATTTTTCAGGTTACCAATCCAATGAGGTATTTCTGTAATCTTGTTATCTCCGTATTGCAAGTCTCGTAATTTGGTTAATGTTGCAATTGAATCTGGTAGCTTGGCGATGTTATTATAAGATATCCTCAATCGAATTAAATCTTTTATATCTCCCACACTATCAGGTAATGATTTCAGCTTATTATTTCCCAAACTTAAATCAATTAGATTTTTTAAGTTACCTATATCCTTGGGAATCGAATTAATTTCATTATTCTGTAATTCAAACACTTCTGCGTCTTGATAGTTGCATATACCATCAGGTATGCTTTTTAAATTATTCCGACCCCAGAATAAACTAATTAGTTTCGATAGATTTCCAATATCTTCTGGAATTTTTTTTATCAAATTAGTCCCAATATTTAAACTCCGTAATTCAGTTGCCATGCACACCTCTTCAGGTAAATCAGTTAACTTTCGATTAATCGGATCTCGTCCATTTATACTAAGAGAAACTAATCGATCATTTCTAATCCTATAGCCTCTAGCCCAATAGCTAGATAATAATTCATCTTGTATATTCTCTTCAATTTTCTTAAGTAAATCTTGTTCTGCTTTTGGGAGAAATCGACGATAATAAAAATCTTCCAATACCTATAGTTAGGATTAATCCTATTTAATCTCTAGGGATATCGAGAAATTAATTTCAAGTTTTGAAATCAATAATTTCATTTTTTTCTACGATAAATTCATTTTGATTGACCATTCGCATAGAAATTCTCTCAAAGTAATCATTCATAACCATCCATGCAGGATGCCCTTCTTTGATATTCAACTCTTTTAATGATTCAATCATATAACTCAACCAAATATTTCTTGATTGAATTGTAATTTTATATGGCATATGTCTTTTTCTCATATGTGCGGGTTCTCCCCTCAAAGCTGCATATTCTCTTGGACCACCAAAACGTTGTCTTAAGAATAAATACTGCAATTTCTTCCCTTCAGAGAGATCTCTTGGAAATATTGATAATAAAAGTTCATCGTTCTCAACTTTTTTATAGAATATGTCTACGAGACTTTGAAAAAATTGATCTCCACCCACATAATCATATACTTCCTCAAAGGTCAGATTATTCTCCATAAATAAAATATTATAGTTTTTTCATATTTAATTTATGATTATACCAATGTAATATTTAACAAATTAATTAAAGATTAAATATTTTTGACAATAATAATGTATAATGTAGGTATTTTAATCTGGCCAAATGCAGAAGTGCTTGATTTTTGTGGACCTTTTGAAGTATTTAGAAATACAGGAGATTTATCAGAAAATGAAATCAACGTATTTATTGTTGCGAAAACAAATGAAATTGTAAATTGTATGGGATTACAAATTAAACCAAACTATACAATGGAAGATTGTCCTAATTTAGATTTATTAATTATACCCGGAGGAAACAGCCAATGGGCTATTAAACAAGACTTCATTTTGAACTGGGTTTCTTCTCAATATCCAAAGGTAAGTCATTTACTTACAGTATGTACAGGAGCACTAATTATTGCAAAACTAGGTTTAATAACAGATGGTATGATTGCAACAACACATCAGGAAGGAATTCCGTATTTAATAGACTTCTCGCCTAATGCAAGTATAGACCCAAATGCAAGATTTACAGATAATGGAAAAATTCTAACATCAGGTGGAATATCTGCAGGAATTGATTCTTCCTTATACATGGTTAAGAAATTATGGGGTGAAGAATTAGCAAATAAAGTTGCAGTTTACATGGAATATGATTGGCAAATAAAAACACCAGTTATGAAAAATCCACTATCTGAAGATTAAACTTATACATTGATTCGAGATTACTAATTTGTGACTAAGGAGATAATTGATTATCTTTCAGAACTGATTGCATTGCCGTCAATTAGTGCATTTAACACCAATCGATCGTTTTCAATACAAACAGCAAATAAAATTAGTGAAAAGCTACGTTTAATAGGTGCTGAAGTAAAAATAGTAGATAATGTAATTCCAGGGAAGAACCCGATAATATTAGCTAAATTAGGTGATGATCCTACAAAGAAAACTATATTATTTTATTCTCATTACGATGTTCAACCAGCAGCAAAAGAAGATGGATGGGATTATGATCCTTTTGATCTGAAGGAACTAGATGGATATGTATACGGAAGAGGGGTTTCTGATGATAAAGGACCATTAGTTGCAACGTATTTTGCCGTAAAAGAATTAATTGACGAGGGAAAACTTAATGTAAATGTTTGCTTTGTCTATGAAGGAGAGGAAGAAAGTTCTTCTGGTGGTTTTGAAGATACTTTAGAAATGCACAAAGATTTTTACAATGATATAGATGGAATTATGATCCTTGATACTTCTTGGTTCGGAGAGGAAACTCCCTCAATGGATTATGGTTTTAGAGGTGTGACATATATGGGAATACAAATTCAAGGCCCGAATAAAGATCAACATTCAGGTCTTGTAGGTGGAGTGATTAGAGAGCCAATGGAAGATCTAATTTATCTGATGTCAAAGTTAAAACAATTTGACGGTAAAGTATTGATAAACGGATTTTATGACAAAGTATTACCATTAACAGATGAAGAAAAAGAATTGTATTCTAACATTGAATTTGATTTAGAGGAATTTAAAAAGTATTTGGGAAGAAATACACTACTTTCTGAAGACACCACTACTATGTTAATGAATAATTGGAGAAATCCAACTTTATCACTACATGGAATTCAAGGAGCTTTTAGTGAAGATGGAAGTAAAACCGTAGTACCAGGAAAAGTAATAGGAAAGGTAAGTATGAGATTAGTACCCAATCAAGATCCAAAAGAGATAGCACAATTATTTATAGACCATATAACCAATGAATTCAACAAAATTAATTCTCCAAATAAATTAGATATATTAACCATAGGGACTGGAGATTGGTGGTATGGAGATGTGAATAATTTTCTATTTAGTGCAGGAAAGGAAGCTATTAATGAATATTGGCAAATTGAACCTGCTTTCACTCGTTCAGGTGGTTCAATTCCAATCATTCCCTTTATGGAAAAGTTATTTGATGCTCCAGCAATGGGATTGGGTATTGGTCAATCAACAGACGGTGCACATTCTCAAAATGAGAGATTAAGAATTAAAAATCTTATTGGTGGTAAGGAAGTAATTAAGAAAATACTATCTAAGTTATAAGTATTAATTATTTATCAAGTATTCTTCGATTTTATTTATCAGAGCATGAAATATAATTTCTACATTATCCCCAGTTTTTGCACTTGTATTAATATACAGAATTTCATATCCTAGCCATTCTGATAATTGATTTGCATAGAGATGAGCTTCCTGATCTGTAACCTTTGTTGGTGAATCGTATCTCAAATCAGATTTATTTCCAACAAGAATGATTGGAATTTTTTGACCGTTTACATTTGTATAGATATCCTCCATCCATTTAGAAATATTTTCAAATGAATCTGGATTTGTCAAATCAAACACAACTAATGCACCGAGGGTACCAGCATAATATGCTTGAATCAAATGTTGAAATCTAAGTTCTCCCGCTAAATCCCATATATGAATGGTTTTACCATCAGTATGTCGGTATACAGAAAAATCTGCACCAATTGTCATAGAATAAGATTCTTTAAATGAATTTCCCATGAATATCCTCCTCAAGCTCGTTTTCCCAACAGAAGCATTACCCACTAGAATTATTTTATAAGTTTTAATGGTCATCCCTACCGATTGTAGTAAGTAATTATCCCATTCTGTATCATATAAATATATTCAGTAAAATCTATTTGATCGATGAATATTTCAAAATAATTGAAATAATTAAATATTTTCTATTCGCTATAATTCAGTATAATTATTTACACAAGAATGATTATCAAATTCAAAAGTACCAAATACCTTTGAAAATAAAGAAAATTATTGATTAATCCAAAGAGACACAGACCAAATGTAAATGTAATTGATGCAAAAAATATTTTGAAAATCCATTGGGGTATTACTGGAGAGCTTACATCACTTAATAGCGAGAGAGATCAAAATTATAAAGTAATTACGACTTCTGAGTCATATGTCCTTAAGATAGCAAATGAGTATGAGGAACTGGAGAACTTGGAAAATCAATCAAAATCCATGAAGTATCTAGAAAAACAAGAAACAAATTTTCAACATTCAGTAATAATTACTTCAATTCAAGGAGAAAATATTGTACAGTCTTCAATTCAAGGATTAGTTTATTTTATTAGATTAATTACTTATATCCCTGGGAAGACCCTAGCAACATTCCAACCAAAAGATAAATCCCTAATGAAGGAATATGGCAGGTTTGTAGGCGAGCTCACCACCTCACTGAAACATCTGAGTTTACAACCAGTAAATGATAATTTTTACTGGGACCTTGCGAATGCAGGTACTATTATAGATAAATATCATCAATTTATTGATAATCAAGAAAGTCAACAATTGGTTAAAAAATACAAAGAATTATTTGAATTGATAATTGAGCCGATGTTACCAAATTTAAAAAAATCAATAATTCATAACGATCTCAATGATTATAATGTAATTGTTAACCTTATTGATCAAATTCCTCAATTTGGAGTTATTGATTTTGGAGATATGGTATATTCATCAACCATATTTGAACTGGCCATTGCTGTGGCTTACATGAGCCTCCACGTTATAGATCCGCTCTTACATATGGTTTTAATTTTAAAATCATATCATCAAATCACTCCCCTGTCCAAAGAAGAGGTATCAATTTTTTATATTCTGGTTTCCATTCGACTATGTCAAAGTGTTTCAATTTCCAGTTATACATCACATATAGAACCGGAAAATAACTATCTATTGATATCACAACAACCAGCATGGAATACATTACAAATTCTTGATAGAATACACCATGAATTTGCATCTGAATTTCTACAATATTCACTTGGATTAATAAACTATAAAGAGGTTATAGTCAATGACCACCTGTATCCGGTATTTGGTAATAAACATAATCAACACTATAATGTTGCAGATTTAAGCATTGGGACGTTATCATTCTCTAAATCAATAGATCCATTAGATCCAGTTGCAATTCAGAATGAAATAAATCAATATATTCAATCAAATGATAAAGAGATCTTGTTATTAAAATATGATGAATATCGGATTGATAAAATTGAATGTTATGAATTTGGAAAAAATAATTTATCAGGAAATCTAAGTATTAATCTTGGGGTCATCACTAAAACTAAGATGGAATTATTTGCATCCTTAGACGGTATTATTCGAAATATTCGTCAAGAAAAAAATGGATTATACTCACTCATATTTGAATCTCGTATGAACAACGAAACAGTTTGGTTAATTTATCGTAATTTCCAGATCAGTACACATCTACAAATTGATGCGACGGTAAAAAGTGGTTCTACAATTGGGTGGTTAGATTCGCAACAGAATTATTTGTCATCTTTGATGATTCAAATAACTCAGAACCTCATGGAGTTTGAATTCGATTTTCCATGTTTTATTTCATCTAATTATGCTGATTTCTTTCATTCCATAAGTATCAATCCAATGTATTTATTTGAAGACAAAGAAACTGTTATTCAATCAATAAAATCCAACTACAAAAAATTACTAGAGATGAGGAAAAGATATTTAGGAAGTTCATTAAGTTTATCTTATGAAAAGTCACTTCATATTGTTCGAGGGTATGGTATGTATTTATTTGATTTCTGTGGAAAAAAATATTTAGATCTGGTAAATAATGTACCAATTGTGGGTCATTCAAATCCAGAGGTTGTTGACGCAATAGAAAGACAAATGAGAGTATTAAACACAAACACTCGTTATATAAATGAAAATATTGTTGATCTAGCAGAAAAATTACTTGCGACTTTTCCTGCTAAATTCGATGTATGTTATTTTACCAATAGTGGTAGCGAATCAAATGAATTAGCCTTACGTCTTGCGAAAACATTTACACAAAGAGAAGGAATTATTACTATTTCAGGATCTTATCATGGAAATACAGGAAAGGCAATAGAAGTCAGTCCATATAAATTTGATGGGCCAGGAGGAAATGGGAGAATTGACTCCGTCTATACACTTTCATTACCAGACCCTTATCGAAATAATTCTACAGTTGATGATTATGTTAAAGAATTACAGGAAAAAATAACAGGAGAAAATAATAACCATTCATCAATTGCTGCAATTATTGTAGAATCAATCATGGGTGTTGCAGGTCAAATTGAATATCCGACAGGGTATTTATCAGCAATTCAAGATGAATTAAAGAAACATAACATATTGACCATTGCTGATGAAGTTCAAGTAGGATTTGGAAGGGTAGGTAGTCATTATTGGGGATTTCAGACACAAAATATACTACCAGATATAGTTACATTAGGTAAACCCATGGGAAATGGACATCCTATTGCAGCTGTTGTCACAACACGTCAAATTGCTGATGCATTTAACAATGGAATGGAGTACTTCAATACATTCGGAGGAAATCCGGTTTCATGTGTTGCTGGAAGTAAAGTCCTAGAAATTATTTCTAGAGATGGATTACAACAACATGCAAAATTAATTGGTGAATATTTAATTTCTAAGTTAAAAAACCTACAGAGTAAATATTCAATAATAGGGGATATTAGAGGAAGAGGTCTATTTATAGGCATTGAGCTGATTTCAGATGTATCAACAAAGAAGCCAGCATCAAAGAGTGCATATTATCTAGTAAATCGCATGAAAGAAGATGGCATTCTATTAAGTGTTGATGGTGTATATCATAATGTAATAAAGATTAAACCTCCGTTAACAATAAATGAAGCAGAATGTGATTTATTTATATCAAAATTAGAGAAAGTACTTGATGATGATTACCTAAATTTCCTTAAATTTCAACATTGAAGCTACGTTTCATTATTTGTCTACCAAGTGTCTCAAATGCTTCATCGACATTTAATCCGGTTTTTGCACTAGTTTCAAGAAATTTGACACTGAAATTATATTCCTTTGCCTTTTCATCTAGTGAATTAACATATTTCTCTATATCCTTTACAGATATGGAGTTTTTCCCACGTAAATCAGATTTATTTCCTAA
>JAOUKW010000563.1 GCA_029882335.1 Candidatus Heimdallarchaeota archaeon
CTCCTGCAAAAAAAGTCTCCAAGCCTCCCACGGTTTGAGAGAGAAGGTGTGGCTTCACCTATAGAGATCAAAGCAATTGCATATCTCTTAGAGCGTTAATTCGTCAGAAATAACGTTAAGCCGATGAACAACTAAAATCGTCTCGGTTCCAATCCCTTTTTCAAAAACAAAAATTTCTTCTTTATTATAGTATATTTTTGTAGAAATCCCTGTGTCATAATATTTCATGTTTTGATTTGATAATTTCTTTCTTTGAGGTTTGAAAAATAAATTGGTAACAAATTTTCCTGCTTTTTTCTTATTTATTTTGTATAGGAATTTAATATAACTTTTCAAGATTCGAATCCCAATTGGAACATTTTTGGAACTACTTAGTTGTGTATAGTCAACACTCATTGTTTTTCGTTCTTTAACAATCATTTTCAGTTCACTTTATTCTATCTACTAGTAGGTAGGTAATTTATTTATGTATTACGATAGTTACTGATAAAATTACTAAAATTATCTACCTACTAGTAGACAAAATAACTAAACCTTAATTATATTCAAAGATATAATAACACATTATGGATGCTCCTACAAAACCAGATACAAGAGGAGAAATTCTCAAAACAACCCTTCAATTGCTTGGAAGACGGTCATATCATTCATTTAGTTATAATGATATTTCACAAATACTGGGAATTAAGAAATCTAGCATTCATTACCACTTTCCATCAAAGGAGATATTGGCTGTTGAGAGTGTAAAAAAATATTATGAAAAAATTGAATATTTATTAAATAAGTTGGATAACTTTACTACAGATCCATGGGTTAAATTAGATGAATTTTTTAATTTTTTTAAAATTTTACTTGAAAGAAATGAAGTTTGTGTAGGTGGTATTCTAACTGCTGAAGTCTCCACTCTCCCTAATTCAGTTACTGTTGAAACGATTAAAGTATTTAATCGTGTTTTTGATTATTTGGCTAATCTACTTAAAATCAGTCGTGATAATGGAATTATGGGATTTTCAGGCGACCCAAGAAGTAGAGCTGTCATGATTATGTCCAGTATTGAAGGTGCATTATTATTGTCTCGAATGTTCAATAATATACAATTATTCACCGACGCTATTCAAATTATTATACGTGATTTATGTATATAAATGAAATATTTCAATTCTATAAATTTAGATCTTTTTCAAATGCTTCTATCTGTTCTGGATAATCCAAATCCATACCTGCTTCTGCATATTGGGGGAAATATGGTGATACATCACTTTTAAATTTGACTTTGAAAAATTTAATTATATCATTGATTGATAGTCTTCCTAATGCATATTTCACAATAAATAGTGGGGAAAATGAAATTATTGTTTTAACTAGTGATTTCTTATTTTCTAAAAATATTCTTGTTGCTTCTTTATTATCTAAAACAGTTCTTATTCTAAAGCAATTCATATCTGCACCTGCAAAAATTCCCTCTTTTAATTTTCTAAAACTACGATGAGCGTTTGGAAACCGTTTATCAAATATTTCTTTTGTTATTAATCCATAATATACATCTTTATTTGAGGTTATATCCATTTTTTCTATACAGTGGTCAATAATCTCTCCTGTGAAAAATGGTGTATCACTAGTAAATTGAATTATCATATCCTGATCATCTTGAGTCTCCGCAAAATAATTCATCGCAGTAAATACAGTTTCTACTCTATCTCCTGTAATCTTGATAAATTCAATGGTTTTTTTACCTTTAAATTGGATATCTGTTTGATCGAGACCAATTACTAAGATTCTATCAATACTTTTTGCTTCATCCATTGCTTGAAGTAAATATTCAATTACAGGTTTATTATTTAGGTTAATTAATGCTTTATTGGTTACCCCTGCTTTAATAAGTAAGGGATCATCAAGATCTTTCGATGATGAGCCAGCCATAACAAATGCAGAATATCCCATATATTGTTACAAAATTGGTGATTATTAAAGATATTATTTTTTGTGGATTTGAATTAAAAGATTATTAATAATTCTTGAAAAAAAAAGTTGTTGATTAAAGTTGTATATTATTTATTGATTATAAATTAGAATGCAATAAGTGGTTTCATTGTCACAAGAATAGGTACCATT
>JAOUKW010000168.1 GCA_029882335.1 Candidatus Heimdallarchaeota archaeon
GATAAAATCGTATTAGTAAAAGATGGAGTAATTAAAGTAATTGGTAACCACAATACATTATTAGAAACATCAGAGGATTATCGTAGAATATTTAAAAAACATGTGAAACTACCTGAATTAAAGACAAATATTGGAGGAGATGATTAGATGGGTTGGATTTATGATGGTTTAGATGTAGACGTAAAAAATCGAAAGTATACGGATCGAGAATTATTTATGAGGATAATCAAAAAATTAGTTCCTCACAAAAAACCATTCTTTTTACTTGTTACCATGGTAATCACATCTACAATTATTAGTTTAGTTGATCCTTTAATATTGGCTACATCTCTAAATAGTATTAAAAACAAAGATTATGAGAAGGCGATACTCTACGGAATCATTTACTTCTGTTTGTATATTTTATTATTTGTAGTTTATTTTGTAAATAACTATGCTAACGCAAAAATGACTCCGTATTTTATGGTTGATTTACGAGAAGGAGTATTCAATAAAATGCAAGAACAGGATCTAAAATTCTTTGACGAAAATAGGTCTGGTAGATTAACTGCTAGAGTTGGCTCTGATGCTGCGGATACTGCAATTGTTATTGGATTACTCTCTGCATTTTCTGGTAGTTTCCTTATCATTTTTGTATCAATAGTAATTTTGTACAGCATATCCATTAGACTCGCTTTAATGGTTAGTTTAATTGTACCATTTGTTATTATCATTACAATGATTTTCAGAAAATTAGCCAGAAAATATAGTGCAAATTTTAGGAAGACTATTGCAAATGTAAATGCGTCTATTGCTGAATCAATAGATGGAATACAAATAGCAAAAAGTTATGGAAGAGAAAAAGAAGTAGCAGACAAATTTGATACAGTAAATCAAGATAATTATAAAACTGGATTGAAATTCTTCACTTTAATGATTTTTATATTTCCAACATTAGATATCCTTCTTGTTATATCGATATTTGTAATTGTAACCCAAGGAGGGGAATTTGCCATTCAAAATCAATATGGTTTAGATAGTACTTCTTTATACTTATTTATAGTTTATATTAATCGATTCTTCTTTCCCCTGATGGCAATGAGTACATTTTTTTCACAATTGCAAGCTGGATATTCATCATATGAAAGACTTGCAGTAATTGAAGATTCAGTACCTCGAGTAAATGCAAATCCTGGTGGGTTAGTTATTGAAGATTTTAAAGGTGAAATTAAGTTTGAAAACATAACATTTGGATATGATGATAATGATCCAGTATTAGTAGATTTCAATCTAACAATAAAACCAGGTGAAAAACTCGCAATAGTTGGACATACAGGTGCAGGTAAGACAACAATAACAAACATTATTTCACGGTTTTATGAATTTCAGCAGGGTAAAGTTTTAGTTGATGGACATGATATTCGAACCTTGGATTTGAAAGAATTTAGGAAAAATTTGGGTTATGTACAACAAGATCCATTCTTATTTGCACTGACTGTAGAACAAAACATTCGATATGGAAATCAAGACGCTACTTCAGATGAATTAGAAAAAGCAATTCAGGCAGTACATGCTGATGAATTTATTCAATATTTACCTAATGGATTAAGTACTGAAGTTGGTGAAAGAGGGAGTCGATTATCTACAGGACAACGACAGCTTGTTTGTTTTGCACGAGCTTTGCTTGCAGATCCAAAAATATTGATTCTTGATGAAGCAACCTCAGCTATTGATGCATATACAGAAACAATAATCCAAGAAGCATTAGAGGTACTTTTCAAAGATAGAACTTCAATAATAATTGCACACCGTCTTTCAACCATTGTTAATTCAGACAGAATAATTGTTATGGATCATGGAAAGATTATTGAAGAAGGATCACATGATGCATTAATGGCAAAAGGTGGCAAATATCAAGAATTGTATGAAACATATTTCAAACATCAAGCATTGGAAGCTGGAAATTAAAATACACTTGATAATATTCTAATTCCATCTTATTTTTGCTGTAATTATAATTACAAATTAGATCATAGAAAGAAAATTTAAAAAACATTATCAACAATACTTATTATTCAGACTACTGGTTTTTTATTTGATATTGATGGTTGTATTACCGAAAAAACAGAAATAGGTATTCATAAAAATATTGATATTCGTGTTATTCACAAATTAGAAGAGTTGAGTACAAATAAGTATAAAATAGCATTAATTACTGGTCGAGCATTTCCATGGGTTCAGGACCAATTCATTAAAATTAAGAAATGGCCAATTAAAATTCCAATCTATCTTGAGCACTCTTTAGTCAGTTTTGTAAACGATCAATTGAGTATTAGCGAAATAGGAAAAAAATTTATCGAAAACTACGAAACACAAATTATAGATAGGGTAGATTTACTTCTGAAGGAGAAGTTTTTTAGATTTATTAAAACTAAACTTACAAATCCAGAGCCAGGATTAGATTATATTTGGGAGGATAAATTAGCAATGATATCTATAGTCACAACGAATGAAAATCCTAATCCTACACCAATACAACGAATAGTAGATGAAGTAATCCAACAGTTACAACTTCAGAATGAAATTAAAATTGGATATCATCACCTAGGAGTGGATATATTACCAAGAGATACTTCTAAGAGAACAGCTGCAAATCATGCTCAAGGTATCTTAGATCCCAAAAATGCAATTAACAAATGGATTTGTTTTGGAGACAATATTTCTGACAAGGAAATGACACTAGCAAAACCAAAAATATCAGAGTTTGTCTATACAGAAAATGCAAGTCAGGATGTATTAGATTATCTATATCAAAATAACTATACTGATTAAGTTAAGGTAGATGTAAGTTCATTTACTTTTTTTTTACATTCAGGAAGAGAGATTCTTACAACAGTTCCATTATTAATTTCGGAATATATATCAACAGATCCACCAAAATCGGAAATTATATTTTTAACCATATACAAACCCAGACCAGAGCCTGAATTTGAAAATGAAACGTATGGTTTGAATACTTCTTGTAATTGATCTGCAGGTATCCCATGTCCATTATCTTCAATTGAAATTACTGCATGTATTATTCCATTGACATTAGTTTTATTAGTTTCAATTCTAATTTCCCCATCTCGTTCAACTGCATTGTTAGAATTAATTATTAGATTTAATAAAACTTGTTTAAATAGGCCTAAATTTACATTAATTGAGGTTGATCCGGCATTTAATTGATATGATATTTGAGTAGATTTTCCAACTATCATTTTAAATAACCTATGCATGGAAATGATAATTTCATCAACATTAGCATCTTCTTTTATCAAAGAAGAAGGTTTACTCAAAATGAGTAATTGATCTGCAATTGATTTGGTTGAATTAACAAGGTCTTTTAATGTGTTAAACTCACTTTTCAAATTAGGATTATCATTTTGTAATTCCATTAACTCAACAGTGCCTAAGAATATCGACAAAGAATTTTTTAAGTCATGAGACATACCTCCCGCCATTATACCTATCTGTTCCAATCTTTGTAAATGCTCTAGCTCTTTTTCTAGTAATTTATTAGTCAATTCAAGGTCTATGTTTTCTTTTTGAACCATTTGAACCTTTGTATTCAATAAAAATATAATCTCTTCTAGTTTGGAAAGTACTTGACCTTTTATCTTTCTACCCTCATATCTTTGAGATAATTCCTCAATTGTAGATCGTAATTCATCAATATCATTAAATTCAGAATTTATTTCTAATAAATCATTAACTATGGGAAAAGTATCTTCACCTCTCTCCAATCGAATAATAATTAATTCCAATGGTTTAATCTTATTAAATGCAAATCCAAGTAAAATATAACTTGAAATTAGACTAAATGAAAATAATAAATCAGAGATTATGTTATTTCTATGCAGTACAGCAGAACCACCTTGAATTATTAAACTTATATTTACAATAAATACATAATAATTCCTAAGATATGTGGATAATGCAAAATATCCAATTAACAAAAATATACTTACTGCTAAGTTCATATATCGATAAATTAAATCAGATTCAAAGAAATAAAAGAAAAATAATTCAATAAGTGTAATTACAGTAATACCAATTTTTTGATAATTAACATTTCCAGGAATAATATTTGTCGAGATTAAACTCATTGCCAAAAGCGAGATGAAGATCATAATATATGCTACTTGATATTCTAATGCTTTTTGAAAATCGCCAGTATCTAAAAATATTTGAAGTAATGAGAAATATGATAAAAATAAAACTACAAATGCAAGATACCAATACAAACTTACCTCTAGTTTATATTTTTGATGTCTATTGAAAAAATGTATTGACCAATATAAATTTAATATGGATATTAGAATTAAGAAAACCGTTAGGTAATTATCTAAGCCAGCCATTTAAATAATCTTTCCTAAAATACAACGAAATAATTACAAGTAATTATCTTCAGTATTTTTATATACTAATGGTTGTATATTACTTTTTGTATAAATAAGATTTACCAATAGATAATAATTTTAATACCATTACAGGACAGAATTACTAACTTTTACAGAAAACAATCCAAGGAAAATTGTTAATTCCTATTATATCATAATTCTATTAAACAATAATACGAAAACAGAAAGATACAATAGTTCACATAAAATTTGTAATATTAAACAATTGGAAAAATTCTACATAAATTGAATCTTAATTTAATGAAAAATATGGGATTCTCAATAGGTTGATAAATGGTTAAAATTACATGAATCTGATGAGTAGTAAGATTGCATTAATCACAGACGGAGGGGCTGATCTATCAGCAGAAAAGATAAAAGAATTCAATGTACATTCAGTAGTAGAAGTTTATGTTTTATTCGGTGAAGAACAACACACCGCAAAAACCATGACTATAGAAGATTTCCATAAAAGAGTAAATCAAACAACGAAGAAAACATTTCCTAAAACATCCCAACCATCACCACATGATTTTTTAGTTGCATACGAAAAAGCAAAAGAAGACGGATTTGAGACGATTATTTCAGTTCATTTAAGTTCTAAATTGTCTGGAACATTTAATTCAGCCAATCTAGCATCCAAGGAAATAGAAGGAATTGATATACGAGTAATAGATTCATTTGGTGTATCACCATCATTGGCAGCTTGTGTTAAATATGCAAGCAAATTGATCTCACAAGGCATACCAGTTGATGATATAGAACAGAAAATTATTGAATTTGGAAAAACGTTGCAAGGTTTCATAGCATTTAATACACTGGATAATCTCCTAAGAGGAGGAAGAATGAGCCCAGTTAGATACAGATTAGGTAAATTATTAAATATTAAACCAGTAATTCGATTAGCTAATGGTGAATTAAAACCATTTGCAAAGGCAAAAGGAATTGATAAATCTAGAACCACTGCCTATGGGTTAAGTACAGAGAATTATTCCAAAGACAAACCAGTAAACTACATTATTGCACATACTCGTGCAAAAGATTTAGCTCTAGAATATGAAAAGAAATTAAAAACAGAGTTTCCAAATGCAACTGGATTCGTCATGGAAATTGGCATAGTCATATCCACTCATGCTGGAGAAAATGCACTCTTTTTCATGGTATATGAAGAACCTTAAAATCAATTAATCATATTATAATTTCCAAATTGGTAACCAATCAACAATCTCTTTTTTAACTTAATAATTCTACAGATTTTATATGATTGAAGAAGTAAGAATAATTACAAAATCCGGTATAAATGTATTCTCAGGGCAAATCAATCTTAATTCTGCAGAAATCAAAGTTTCTGATACAGATGTTTTATTTGCAGGATTCATTTCTGCAATCTTATCTGTTAGTGAAGAATTACAAAATGCAGATATTAGACAAATTGGTTATTATTCTAAAAAAATAGTGTTCACTCCGACTAAAAATCTTGTTTTTCTTGGGTTTTCAAGTGCAAAGGTACCAGACAAAGATGTTGAACTATTACTTGAAAAAATAGTTGAAAAATGGATGGTCAAATTTAATGATGAAGAATATGTTATGGTGTCCAATGAAATGGGAGAGGATATAATAAAGATCATTGAAGAGGCAATGGAAGAAGTTTTTTGGTTCACACATCCAAATTATAATTCTGAGAATAATTTAAAACTAATAAAATCATTATTTAGCAATCCTGGTGGTTCATATTTTGTCAGGTACTTACCAAATAAATTTTTATTGACCGCAGGATTATTTTTCATGATACCACTATTCCTTGCTTTTATCCTAGGTACATATATAACCGGATTTTCATCTAATTGGACTAATTTATTCGATGTTAAATCAATAATCAATACAACAATTGTTATGATCCTTATGGTAGCAGGTCCTCCAATAATAATGAAGTTATTATTCAAGGAAAAATTCAATTTACAAGCATATTTAATATTAACTGGTATATATTCGATTATACTCAGTTTAATGGTTATATCAACTAGTGCCGTTTGGTTAGCTTTAGTATTTCAACCTTTATTAAATCTGGTAACAATAAATATTATACAGTTTTTTATAGTTATCTTCCTATTATTTGCACCAATTAATATTGGCTTTTTTGGTTTTCTAATTCTTTCTGCATATGGAGGATCATTTGTTAGTGAAGTAGAAAGTAAAAAATACTATCTATCATATTTAATAGGTTTATTACTGATGATAAGTATGTCAGAAATTATTTTTGGTAATTTATCTGAATTAATCCAATAATACAGCTCAAATGTGATTACCTAAAAATCCTCATACATCTCTAAAATCAATCGCCCTGAACTGCATAGTAAAAATTAAATTGTTATAGTGAAAATAAAGATGGTATATTAAATAATTAAATTACAATCAAATAAATTCATTAATAACCTAAATTACTTATAATTAAATTTAATTTTAAAATTAGGAAAACTAATGAATTATAATTTTCAAAATAGTCCAAAACAGGGAGAATTGATAAAAGAAAACATAATTTGCGAAACACCCTATTATTTAGTTAAAAAAGAAATACACAGATTATCAAATGATGAAGAACATGAGTATTCAATTGCTCACGCCCCGGATTGGGTTCTTATTTTACCTATAGATGAAAATGGAGATTTTGTTATGATTTGGCAGTACCGTGCTGGATGGAGAAGATCATCATTAGAATTTCCTGCAGGTCGTTTAGAAGTTAAAGAAAATGAATTAGATGCTGCAAAAAGAGAGTTAAAAGAAGAAACTGGATATACAGCAAAAAATTGGAAATTGCTAGGATCAAATAGACCAGTAACTTGGACTACTCAAAAGGCTTATTTTTATCTTGCATCAGAATTAACTGTTGGAACAACAAATTTTGATACAGAAGAGGATATTGAAACTGTAAAAATCAAACCAGATAACTTTTGGGAATTTGTAGAAAGTGGAGATATTGTTGAATTACCCACTATTACAGCATTTACCTATTATCAACGAATAAATTCAAAAAATAAATAATCTTAATTTTGAAGTAGAGACCTTACAAAGGAAATATTTTCCTTAGTATTTCGAATTTGATTTGAAGGAGTTTCTAAAATAAATGGTAATTTTTTAAATTTATCATAATTTAATAAGGTCTTAAAACCTTCTTCACCAATATTTCCCAAACCTATATGTTCATGAAGATCTTTTCCTTTTCCCAGCTTTTCCTTAGAATCATTTAAATGGATTGCTCGTATTCGATCTAAACCTACTATATCATCAAATTGTCTAAGTGTCTTTAATACTTCCAATTCAGAGGATATATCATATCCTGCAGCAAATACGTGACAAGTATCAAAACAAATGCCAATTTTATCATGATAATCAACACTTGATAGAATAAAATCTAATTCTTCAAATGAACTTCCAACAGAATTTTTAAATCCAGATGCAGTTTCCAACAGTAAATTTACATTAGGTTTCAGTTCTATTGCTTGATTCAATATATCCTTAATATTATTTAATGCAAAATCAAATCCCAGTCCTTTATGACTACCAATATGTATTACAATGTTGGTAACACCCAATTTGTCTGCATAAGTAATTTCAGTTAGAAATGCTTTTTGTGATTTACTTTGGATTTGAAGATCTCCTGATGATGGATTTACTAGATAACCCATATGTATTGTGGTATTGGGGAATTGGTTTTTATTATTTTCATCTTTAAAGAGTTTTATTGCATCTGTGGTTAATTCAGGATAATTCCAAATTTTTGGCGAGGATAAAAATAATTGATACGTATCTAAATCTAATTCTTTAGCCCTTTCAGATGCTTTACTATATCCTCCTTGAATGGAAGTATGATATCCGATTAATGGCATATTTCCATTTAGTTAAAATATTATTTAGTAATTACGATAATAATTCCTTAATAATTATGAGTTGAATGAATTTTTGAGTAAAAGTAGAAACTTAAACGTTTAGGTTTAATCTTTCTTAAATATAATTTGTTGGTATATGGATATGAATAATGTCTTCAACTACTTCAAGATTTGT
>JAOUKW010000167.1 GCA_029882335.1 Candidatus Heimdallarchaeota archaeon
CATTTGAATGCAGCAATTAACCTGGCTTCGTCCACGATCCGAAGCAGAAGCTGATTTCAGCTAGTTTGGCAGATTTTCCAAACTTAAAGATCTAGTGTAACTAAGACAACAGAATTCAATATTATTGAATATAGAACATAATATTGTTAAAATCTTGTCTTCTTACCAGAAACAGCAATTTTTATTTTTGCACCATTTTCTGAAAAACTCAAATAATCTTTATTTTGACCAATCTTAATATTCAATTTAGTCTCCAAGATTTCATCATCCTTACCCACATCATTTTCAAATATTTGAAAATTAATGACTACATCTCCATCTTCTTGATCTATAAATTCTGAATACAGGTTTAATCCTCCTGCTGGTTTAAATACCTCGTTTTTTTCAATGTATATACTACCATTAGAAGGTGAGCGTGTACCTCGTTTTAGTTTCGTTTTTCCTGTTCTAAAGAATATCTCTGATCTTAATCCTATTTCCGTTCTTTCCTCCATCTTTAAACTGACTAAATCAACTCTAATAAAGTGTCGATTACCTTCAATTTTTGAGCTATCTCCTTTTGCACTGGTATCTTTATACCTCCTTACAACTCTTTTTGACATATTTTGTCTTTATAGTAATTTATTTAGAAGTTATTGGCTACTTGATGAATATATCTGTGTTATTTGGTTAATTCATACTCAATAATCTAATAACTAAGAGTTTGTTTTATTGTTTTATTGTGTTATTTTAGTTTATGATAGTACTACATAGGTAAAATAATCTAGTTATTGTGAAGGGGTGAATCAAAGCTCTAAATCCAATTACTTTCAAACAATATAAAAACATCAAACAAAGGAAGTCAATAATCGATATCAAAAATAAATACTTAGATGTTATGTGTAGGCTTTATAATTCACAAAACAAATATTTACTATAATGTGTATATAAATTTCAGCACAACCTTGATCATATTGTTTATAATATGTGTAGAAATTATATTGCACTGTGCAAAATCTAGACAATCAAACTGAATTTAGTCATGATCAGATAGAAGAATATCGATCTAAAGTCTGGGTTATTCATGACAATGTAATTCTATTCAAGTCTTTACCGATGAGAGTAAAAGAAATTACTAGTATTCAATTTCAAAAATTGGATGAACTCACTCAAAATATGGATTATTATTATTTAATTACAGATTCTACAGAAATTAAAGAAAGAGGTGGAGCTGAGTATAGAAATTGGCTATCTGATGAATTAAATAAGAGAAATAAAATAAGATTTCTCTATATTATTGTTGATAAATCTTCTATTATTCGTTTTTCAATAAAATACATGTTATCAAAGGTTATTGGTTTGAAATTTAATGTTTTTGATAAAATTGAACCAGCATTGAATCATATTCAGAAGTTAGAAAATGATACTTGAAATAATTGTTTTTAATGTATTAAGTAATATTCTATACTACTTATTTTAGTTGAATTTTATTGGGGAGGTTGTGCGTTATTTTTCATATATTCTACTAATTAACAGCTAGTTTCAACCATAACAATTGTTATTTTGATTCAAAGATTCCATGATTGTTGAAAAAAATATAGTAATCATCATCGAAAATCAAATTTAGAAGGGTATGGAATGTGATAATTGATAATTAATTTCCTAATCTATTAGTCTTGAAAGTTAATTTAATAGAATCTTATGTATAATGTTTCAAAATATTCTCAAAACATTAATTTTTAATCAATAAGTCTTTATAATTTAAATCGCTTCTTTAGGAATTATTGAAGCCCATAAATGTTTTAATCATTGATGATAATAAAGGTGATGCATTTTTAATAAATATACTTTTATCAGATTTATCAACTAAATTTAATATTAATGTGGCTAGTTCCCTTGCAGATGGTATTATCTATTTAAAAACCAATAAAACAGATATAATATTACTTGATTTATCATTACCAGATGCTTCTGGAATGGAGGGATTTAATCAAATATCATTACTTTTCCCCTTTATTCCTGTTATCATTCTAACTGGAATGAATGATAAAGAATTAGCTGAAGAGTTAGTTGGTAAAGGAGCTCAAAATTACCTCGAAAAAATAGATATTAATACCAAATTGTTATTCAATTCAATTCTATTTGCAATAAGAAGAAATCAAAGTGAGTTACAATATCAAGGGCTTTTTAATTCCATTCCCAATGGAGTAATTTTAATTAATCCCGATTTATCATTCATTGTTAATAAAACATTTTTAGAGCAGTTTGGTTATACATCTGAAGAAATTCAAAAAAAGACTATCTTTGATTTTATTCCTGATGAAGAGAAACAAAAACAGAAAGAAAGGATTTTTGATGGCATTAATGGGTTAGTTATTCCGAATATATATGAGGCTCAGGGATTAAGAAAAGATGGAACTACATTTCCAATAGAAATAAATCCAAAAATAATCGAACTAAATAATTCTATTGCATTATTAGGAGTAATTAGTGATATAACTGTAAGAAGAAAATTAGAAATAGAAATTGAAAAATCAAGAAAAGAAATAGCCGATGCTTCTAAAATGAATGCAATAGGTAGACTTGCAGGAGGGATTGCTCATGAATTTAATAACATGTTGAACGCAATAATTGGTTATAGCAAATATCTAATGGGTGCATTCGATAATAAT
The DNA here is from genome assembly GCA_029882335.1 of Candidatus Heimdallarchaeota archaeon. Classification (GTDB taxonomy): domain Archaea; phylum Asgardarchaeota; class Heimdallarchaeia; order Heimdallarchaeales; family Kariarchaeaceae; genus JAOUKW01. The sequence continues at coordinate 2,652 of JAOUKW010000167.1, forward strand.
AGTGAATATTATGAAGATGTCAAAGAAATATATCATATTAGTAAAAATGCAGCAAGCCTTGTTTCAGATTTATTGTCTTTTAGTCGAAAGAGGGAAGTTAAGTTAGAAGTTATAGATATCATGGTTTCTATACAAAATATAATTAACATGGTTAAAAGATCTTTACCATCTGGTATTACTCTAGAATATGATGATACATTTAGAGAAAATCTACTCACCATAAAAATAGATATCATGCATTTTGAACAAATTGTTATCAATTTAATTATGAATGCTGCTGATTCAATGGAAGATGGGGGTGTAATTAGAATTAGTGGAAAACTACTAACTATTGATAATATGATTGATAATGGATTTAAATCAGATGAATTAATATCCAATGACTATGTACAATTATCGATTTGTGATACTGGTTCCGGAATTCCTGATGATGTATTGGATGTGATATTTGAACCATTTTTTACCACAAAAGAAGTGGGTAAAGGAACTGGTTTAGGTTTGGCAATTGTATATAGCATGGTAAAACAACATTATGGATTAATTAGAGTCATAAGTGATTTAAACAAAGGTACTTGCTTCCATTTATTTTTCCCATCTGCCTATAAAGTGTAGATTTATTTGGGAAGTGAGAAATAAAAGGTAGATCCCATTCCTAAATTAGAATTTACCCATATCTTTCCTTTATGACGTTCAACAATTTTTTTACATACTGATAACCCAATACCAGTTCCTGGATATTTTGTTTGAGAATGGAGTTTTTTAAAGATTGTAAATATTTTATCAAAATGTTGTTCTTCTATTCCAATTCCATTGTCTCTAATTGATATTACCCAATAATTTTCTTCTTCTTCAGCAGATATTATTATTTTTGGTTTTTCAGTTTGATTATATTTAATGGCATTTTCTATTAAGTTTTGAAATAATTGTAGTATTTGGGTTATATCAATTTTAACTCTTGGTAAATCAGCAACTATTATTTCAACATTGTTATCTTCTATTAGTAAATTCAATGATCGCAGAGTTGCAGCAACAACTCCATTTAGATCTTGCTCTACTAATTCTTTGCCTTGAGTCGTTACTTTGGAGAAAATCAGTAAATCATTAATTAGATTTTGCATGCGGACAGCTCCATCTACAGCAAAATAAAGATATTTCTTACCTTTTTCATCAAGTAATGTTTCATATTTCCTCTCAATTAATTCTACATAACGAGTGATCATTCTTAATGGTTCTTGGAGGTCATGAGAGATAACACTTCCATAGAGTTCCAATTCTCGATTGGATTGCATCAATTCTTCTGCCTTGTACGTTAATTGCTCAGTCAATATAGTTAATTCACTAGTTCTTTGATTTACTATTTCTTCCAAATTTTTATTTAATGTTTCTAATTGTAGTTTTGCCTCTTTTTCTTCTGTTATATCTCTTAAAATACCTGTATAATAGAGCTTACCGTCGATGCTTACTTTACTAACAGTAATTATTGTTGGGAAATAACTACCATCTTTTCTTCGACTAATTGCTTCATTTTTATATAATATCAATTTATTAACTTCATTACCTTTAAGCAAAGCATCTATATATTCAAATTTGTCTACATTTCTTGGTATTTTAAATAATTCACTAATATGCTTCCCTGTTAATTCATTCTCACTAAATCCAAAGATATCTTTGGTAATCCCATTAAAAGTTACTATGTATCCTTGAGAATTAATAGTAATTATTGAATCCGATGTATTGTCTAAAATCTTTGAGTTTCTATCTTTATGTTCTATATATGAAGATTCTATCTTTTCACTTATTGATAGGTACGAGCTAATCAATAAAAAAGCTAGTCCAAAGATCAATGTTTGAATAATGAAATTACTTATAATATAGGAATTATCTAATTCTACAATGATATTATCGTCAATTTGTGTTTTAACATGTATTACACCGGAAATGTAGCAAATTAACAAAACTACAACAGCAGCATTTCTATTAAAAAATATTAAGGTCAGTAATATTACAATAATATAGGCTAGATATAACGAAAAATCAGTTATCGTTGATGTAAAAAGTAAAAATGTAATTGATAGATAGATTCCAAGTATATTTAGGAAAATTGCAGGATAAATATACTCTTTCTCCACTAATATTTTTTCGATAATTAATAATATTATCCCAATAATAAACATAATTCTGGCATTAGTAAAATTAGATTCTAAAACATACTCAACCATAAACCACAGAATGTAAATAATAGCGAGTGAAATTAAAATTCTGTCAAAAACTTTTTTTTTCGTTATCAATCTTGTATCTATGGTATCTGAATACAAATAAGACATATCTTCTTTTTTAAATACAGAAACAAGGGGTTTAAACATAAAATCACCAAATTTAGCAAGTATTATAATAATACTCGCGAAGGTAGTTTAACATATGTTTTTAAAAAGTAAATCAAAGAATTCAATGTCTGACATGTTTCATCCATAGATATTGATTTATGAATATAAAAATTTGAATTTGCTTCATAAACAAGTTTAATATCCTGTGTATTTTGAGAATCAGATAAAATTAATATGGGGATAAGTTTTAATGGAGTATGTGATTTTAATAATTGAATTAACCCCAAACATGCCTTATTGATTTGGCTGACTGAAATCAAAATTAAATCTGGTAGATATGTGCTTGCCAGTTTAAATAATTGCTTCCTTGCATCAATGCAATTTTGGATATGTCTGAGCTCAACTGATTGCTTGATTTTGTTAAAATAAGAGTTAAACGAATCCAGTTCTTCCTTACTTAGGTTAACTGATATTACATTAAAATCAGCATTCATTATTTTCACCAGGTAATTTAATTTTATTAAGCCATAAATCAGAAATACCTTCGATTAATTGGTAGAAATTATCCAGATTTAGAGGTTTTACAATATAACTATTAGCAAAATAATTATAACACTTTTCGATGTCATTTGTTGAGGATGACGTTGTTAAGACAATTACTGGTATTGATGAATATGAACGATTTTCACGAATCGTTTTAAGGAAGGTTGCTCCATCCATAAATGGTAGATTTAGATCAAGTAGTATCAATTGTGGTATGTAATTAGAATTAAGTAAATCAACAGCTTCATAACCATCCTTGACTACAGATAATTCATAGTCAACTGCAAATTCTTCAAAAGCTTCTTGAGTTAAGAAAATATCTGCTTCATTGTCTTCTATCAACAAGACTTTTGTTACCATTAGCTAAATAATTAGAAGTAAGTAGTATATAATCTTTTGCTCATGAAAAAATAATATTAAATCAAGAATATTTTAATTTAAGCAAGTAATTGAATTGAATTATTCAATCAAAACTCAATGTTGAGTACATAATTTGGAGTGCTACAAATAAATAGAAATCAATTATTAAAATTCACCAAAATTATCTATCAGGATTTTATTAACAAATGCTAATTCTGATTCCTCTGGTAAATAAAATTTGGGAATTGTTTTTAATAAATCAATGACACTATGTGAAAATTGTCTTAATGAGATACGGTGTCGAATCGTATCCTCTTTGATTAATAAAATAAAATTAAAATTATCAATGGTATAAAAGATTATTACTCCCGTTTCATGTGTTATTTTCTGGATATTTCCGGTTCCTTCAACTACTTCTGTCAAAAAGTGATTTATTGCACTAACAAAACCACTAATCAAATTCGGTTCAATGTTTTTCTTTATCACACGAGACTGTTTGGAAAACAAAGGTTTCTCGTCTCTAGTTATAATCAGAAACTGTATTATTGAATCTACTTCTTTAATTGTAAATAAATTGGTATTTATCTTAATGAGTTTTTCAATTGGTAAATTTAGTAAGTAATTAATTTCTTTAATACCGTTTTCTGTATTTACCTCATTAACTCCAGATAGATTATGAATAGGAAAGTTGACTATTGGGTCGGTTAATAATGATTCAATATCATAGCTTTTGAACCAATCAAATAAAACAGTAGCTCCTGCATACATTCTTCTTGCTTCTTCAAAATCATTTGCAATACAGAATATATAGGCTCTTAAAATGAAAATATACATATTTAATAGTTTTTGATCAAATTGATTGGCGATAATCTCAATATCTGATAAATAACGTATCATTGATTTGTATGATTGTTCAGTTTCATTGCTGAAATAAATTTGTGCGTTTAGATTAGTAAGTGAAATAAGTCCATTTAGTGCTAAGATTAATTTCTCTGAAAAATCCTCTGAATTTCTATCTATTTCTGATAGAGATAGAAGTAATTCCAATAATTCATCTTGCTCAGTAGGAATGGGTGTTTTATTCTCTGAAATTTCCTTCAGTTTATCTATTTCATAGCGATCCATCTGTTTATTATTAAAAATCATTAATTGGTTAACAATTTCATTTTCAATAATATCATTATCCCATGGTTTTTGAAGAACCTTATGTGCCTGAGAATCATTAATTGACGACAATACAATTGTCAAATCCAAATTTCCACTTAATAAAATCCTACGTACATTAGGAAAGTTAGTTTTTACTGATTTTAATACCTCAACACCATTAATTTCTTTCATTTTATAATCTGATATAATTAAAGCTATATCATGAGTTGATAAAATATCTAAACATTCTTGGAAATCATTCGAGGTGAATATATTGAACTTATTGGAGAAAATTCTTTTTGCCAATTTAGTTATATATATCTCATCATCCAAAAATAATACATTTCGATTTTCAAGAATTTCCATCACGTTAATTACGTCCAAAAATATATCTATTTGCATATAGAAATATTTCGCTAAGACCAAATATTACTGGTCATTTCAAATTACTTACCAATGGTCATCATATATCATATAAACATAGTTGAGTTAAAAAATATAATAATACAATATTTTGGCAATTAACCATAACCAATTAACTAACATTGTCTTTGCAATTTAATATAATTTTAAGATTGATATACCTGATAATATCAATATACCTGATAATATCAATTATTATCATCTAATTTCATGAAAATCCTTTCATTCAAAAAATCATTTATAAAGCTTAGAGTTTATACCTAGGATTGACTAAGTAGTGGCTTAAATGAAAACGATTCAACTTAAATTAATCATATTAGGCGATCCAGCCGTAGGTAAAACATCACTACGAAGAAGATATATCGGAAAAAACTTTGAAGAAAACTACTTAATGACTATAGGTGCTGATTTTACCAGCTTTCAACAACAAATATCAGACGTCATGGTTAATGGTGGTATATGGGATATTAATGGAGATATTACATTTAATTTTATTCATAACAAATATTTTGAAGATTCAAACGGTGCAATTGTAGTATATGACATAACAAATTTAGATTCACTAAAAAATACAGAAAATTGGATTGAAAAATATGTGAAACATAGTAAGGATAAACATGGAAATATCTTTTTACTGGCAAATAAGATTGATTTAATAGGTAAGGGAAAGGAGATAGATGAATTTGTTGAACAACAAATAGTAGCCAAAATTAGGCAAAAGTATAGTACCTTGAATATTCAAACAGGTAGGGTAAGTGCAAAGAGTGGGAATTTTGTAGATGAATCATTCCAAAAACTCCTTCAGCAAATAGTATCACAATTATCAAGTAAGGATAAGAATAAATCATCTGACAATTCAGATTTACAAATCTGGGAGTTTGTTAAAAAATATACTATGAGTCGTTTTACTAAGTGTAAAGGATGTAAAATTACATTTCAAAATGATGAAAATTTATTATCCTGTCCTAGGTGTAATAATATGTTGAAAATCGATGAGGAATTGCATTTATTTGTTAAGAATAAGGAATAAGCA
>JAOUKW010000169.1 GCA_029882335.1 Candidatus Heimdallarchaeota archaeon
GATAATTGAGCCTTCGGTCATTCTATTCAATATAGGGTGTGACCTAGTTCTTCTAGCATTAACATATAAGTAATGCTAGATTATGAACTATTGTAATTTCAGTTAAAAACTACTGAATTGTAAATTGAGTCACAAATTGATGTATATACAAAAATTATCATGCCACAGTATTAATTCGATCTCTAATAAAATTAAATAGAACTAGTATTTAAAAAAATAAGCCCCAGGCGGGATTTGAACCCGCGCACTCTTGATTTCTGCGAAAACACCTTCAAAATAGGTTGTAATCATACAAGTCAAGCGCTCTGGCCTCTGAGCTACTGAGGCACCAAAATTTGGCATATTGGGAAAACTGACTTCTTCCGATTCAGCATAACGTCTCTTTGTTTTTTATGCTTTCTTTATAGTTCCATCAAAATGAATTTTCACTGTAAAAAAATATCCATTTGATTTATTACATTTTTTAAAAGATATAATTGAGCCGAGATTTTGTCGATTTATAATTAATCAAGGTGGTTTACTATTCACTGGGCTCTGCAAATAGGGATGTCTCATGAGGTGTGGGTTCCCATAAAACACTAACAATTAACCATCTTTTTCTGAATTTTCCGAGAAGAATATAATCCATGAGGAAATGTGCTTTCAACATGACAGCAGCAGTATATTTGTATCCGTCCATAAGTTTAATTGTGTAATTCCTATCCGTTTCTGCACGATCAGAATCACCTCCCTGAATTGTCTTTTCAACCATTATTTCTCTGGTAACATTTCTTCCTACAATCCAATCATTGGTGTCTTTATTATACAAGATTGCTCTTTTGATTAAATCTGGATGTAGACAGTTTCTCATTTTTTCTTCATCACCGGTAAACCATGAATCAACATAATCTTTACAAGCAGCAATGATTGAATCAATATCATCTTGAGGTAAGTCAATTGAAGTATCTATTATTATTGTCAATAAGATGCACCCATTAAATTGTTTTATATTATTTTTCGATCAGGAAATTAAATACATTTGTATCTAAGTAGAATTTATTACCTTCTATTAATGGTTTAGATTATAGAAATCCATTTCATTTGTGGATTATAATAATGTGTCTGATTTGATAATACCGTCTTCTAATTCGATGATACGATTGGTTTTCTTTGCCAACCTTTCATCATGGGTGATTATGATAAATGTAGTATTAAATTCTTCATTTAAAGATTTAATTAGATTATATACAGCATCCGAGTTTATCGAGTCTAAATTCCCGGTTGGTTCATCAGCTAGAATGATTTTTGGATTGGTTATAAGTGCCCGTGCTATTGCAGTTCGTTGTTGTTGTCCACCCGATATTTCCTGTATTTTTTCTTTTGCAATATCTGTTATCCCAACAGCTTCCATAATCATTTTTGCTCGATCTTTCATTTTATCAGTAATATTATCTTTACGTATTCTTAAAGGCATAAGGATGTTTTCCCAAACGTTCCATTCTGGTAAGAGATAATGAAATTGGAAAATAAATCCTATGTTTTCATTTCTCAAACGAGATTGATGTTTGTTATTAAAGTCATTAATTTTCTTACCGTCAAGATAAATAGAACCAGATGTTGGTTTATCGAGGAGTCCCATGATATTTAGAAGTGTAGATTTTCCTGACCCCGATTGACCAATTATTGCATTTAGACTACCTTTTTCAAATTTTATTGAAATATCTTTGAGAACCTTGACAGGTATTGATTTTCCATAATCTTTTGTAATATTTAGTAATTCAATTGTATTGCTCATTTTTTCTCACCTAATAATTACGAATTATATCAATAATTTCCATTTTTGAGGAATTTTTTGCTGGGATTAAAGAAGCTATGACACTAAATAAAATTGCAGCTATTGTAGTTATGATTATGAGGTCACCATGAAGTGTTGATTGGAATGGGACATTGGAATATCGATTGAATAATTCTACTAATATTGATCCTAAAGCCAATCCTAAAAGAGTTCCAAAAAATGAATATAAAAGTCCTTGAAATAAAAATACTCTTGCAGACATTTGATTTGTTAATCCCATTGCTTTTAAAATTCCAATTTGCTTAGATTTTTGGATTACTGTAATGCTTAATACACTAGCAATAGCAATTACAACAGACATCAAGACAAAAAATTGAATTATGCTGGAAGATTGTTCTTGTGCATTTAATGCGGTAAGAAGTTGTGTATTTTCTTTTTTCCAGTTGGTAATCATGATATTTTGATTATTAAGGGTTAGCTCAATTTCATCAGCGATTACATCGGCTAAAAATATATCATTTACCTGAATATATATTCCATTGATTTGTGAGGAGGTGTTTAATATCTGATTTGCAATATTGAATTCACTTAATAACCAGATTGAATTTAATCCAGATACACCAAGATCAAATATTCCTGATATTATTAAATTTGTTCCTTGTTCTTCTGAATTGGGATTTTTTTGTAAAGTGATGGTATCAGAGATATTTACTTCTAAATCAATCGCTAATTCCTTTCCAATTATTACTTCATTAATTGAGTTCGGTGGATTGCCGTAAAACCTATCTGAATCATAATAATTATAAATTTCATTACCTTTGTCTAATTCCATTCCTCGGATAATCACATCATCTGGCGACTCTGGATTAATATTAGTGATAAATACGCGTTCTTCTAATACGGGTAGGACTACTTTCAAATCTTTATTTTTGTTTATTACATTGAGAATATCCTCCCATCCTTCAATATACGTCTGATTTTCAATGGGAGTGATTGTAATATGTGGTGATGCGCCGATTGTAGTATTTATTAGATTACTCTCTACACCGCGAATAATACTACCAACAAATATATTAACTGCTATACCTATAGCAAATCCGATTAAGATAAGAAGTGATTGTGATTTTTTGGAAAAAATAAACCTAAATGCGATTTTAAGAGTAAACATGAGCTGCAACACCAATAATATTTAACTTAATAAGTCGTTTAATAAATAATTAATGTTAAAACGGTACTAAAGACTTATTATTTGATAGCTATTCATTGGTTCTTTCAATTATTAATATTGAGATAATTTAAATTAGCCAAAATAAATAATATTTTTGATACAAATATATTTAGTATTCAATTTCTAAAATAATTGAAATGATATTGTATATGCAAAATTATTTAAGAAAACTCCTGTTTAAATATAATATAACTTTGTCTTGTTTGTAGTGGTGATGAAGAATTAATTGAGAGTCTTGGTAAGATGAATTCAAGATACTGGATTGTTTTCATTATGGTATTATTTGTATGTGCTAAATATTATTGGAATATTGAGGGTGATTTTGGTTGATTTTAATAATTTCACTATATAGACTGGAAATTAAATTAGTTATAGTTGAATGCTTGATGATCTTTTTTGTATTTCCAATTAGCTGTACATACTTACAGACGTTCTACCCTTTCCCTGCCTGCCTTCGCTAGACTTCTGTATGACATGTAGGTCATAAGATTTAGCAGAGACTTCATTCTGTACCTTTTTACCGCTCTCTCGTTGGTTAGATTTCATTGGAGTCGGGTTTTCCTTGTTTTTTCCATTAGTCGATCACACGCAAAGGAATCATTGAGATTTATTTGCTGACTAACGATTTTCCGGAGGAGAATAGGACTTCTCACTGATTGTTTTTGAAACAATTTTTGAGCATTCGATCTTTCTACGAGGGGATGGCGACCAAGTCCTTCTAGTAAAGATTTATCTCTAACTAGAATAAGAATTATATTTGTTTTAGTGTATTAAGTACTTATCCCATTATGTAAATTAATTATACATTTTGTAAATACACTCATCATCATGTTTATCCTTCATTGGTTGGTTTTATTGATTTTTACAGAAGTCTATAGTTTTTTGTGATAGTTGAATATTTCAAAAGCAATACACTTAAAATGTGAAGGATGTAGCATAATATATGCCAAATACCTATAGTTCAAAAGATATTTATGACATGCTTTTCAAAAAAGCTATGGAAGATGATATAATTACACCTGATGAGGAAGCTATTTTACAATCAGTAATGACAGTAGGAAAAAGATATGATACATTGAAGGAAAAAGCTCTTGAAGATGGAGTTTTGGATAACTTTGAATATAATCGACTAAATACACTAAGAGGAAAAATTTTAGAAAAATCATTTAATATAGCTGATTCTGATAATCAGATTAGTGAAGATGAAAGAGAATTACTTAATTTACTTGTTAAATTATTGCGAGATACAGGTGAATTAAACTTAAATACTGAAGATTAAATTAATCTGAATTAATCATACTAAATCTTTCTGTAATTTCTTCAAAAACACTTTCAATCAATGGTGCAATATTATCAATTGAAAAATCATGTGTATCATTATCTTGAATAATTTTATTTATTTCTAATCCTTTTTCTAAAAGAATACCATTGATGTAATTATAATTATTTGAATCTAAATTCCCAATGAAAAAGATAAAGGTGAATGGAGGAAAGGATTGTATTATCAATGATGAATTACCATATTTAATACCCGATAATGCTAAGGGTGAGTTGGAAAATTCAACAGAGAAAGTCAATAAAGATTCAATAAATCCTATGAAAAGATACTCCTTATCCTTGATATTAACTTTATCCTCAACCAAATAATTAGAGTAAAATTTTAAATTTCCCTTGAGAATAAATATTCCATTAAATGTAGGTTTAGTTATAGGATCAAATTGTGATTCATTTTTTCTTAACATGGTCTTGATTATCTCAGATCTGTAATTACTGATTACTACAGCAGACACATCTGTAGATAATGATCCCAATTTTATTGATTCACTTCTCTCAATTGATTTTTTGATTAGAGAATAATATTCTTCCAATAATGAATCTACATGAATGATAAAATCAAGCTCATTCAGATTTAAGATATTTCCTATTGAAATTGCGTGTAGTTCATTAATAACAGCAAGAGTCGTTGTAGAAGGGCTCTGATCTTTTACAAGATTTATTAGAATTTTATTTTGCTTGAAATTTTCCTCAAAATTATTGATGATCAACAGGTTTGGTGTGATCGTCTCTATGTCATAGAGAAGTGTTGATTGATCGTCATAGTTTTCAACCTGATAGACTCTAGATGTTTCTTGATAGAGTTCAGCTAAAGCTTCTCCTTCTGGACAATAATTAAATATTATTGGTTTTATATCTGGGTCTATTGCTGATATTTTATCTTCAACAACATTCAATGAATTTGTAATTAAATCAGTTAGTCTTTTTTCTTCTTCTATTGTTATTGAGTGTCTAGAGTTGAATTTATGTTTAAAATCCTTCATTATTTCATTAGTTAAATTATTCATCTTTTGATTAAGTTGAGAAAAGCTTTGATCTCCAGTATATTTTAAAAAATAGACAAATTGTATTTCACCCTCATTTCGTAAGAAGATTGTTAAATTATGAAATTCAAAGGAATAAAATTGATCTTTTTCTGATAGTATTTTTTCACCAAATAGGGAAATTGCAGAAAAATAACTAGTGAGTAAAACTGGATCGATTTTTAAATTTGTATCAAAAAATAAATTAAATTTAGAAACAGTAGCATATTGAATAGCAACGCCGATGAATTTCACTCGTTTCAATAATTCATATTGTTTCTCCTCATTAATAGACAGTTTGGTTAGATTGATTGTTTCGGAATTCTCTGGTAAAATTTTCCTTAATGTATGATTGATATGGAATAATGCCTGTTGTTGAGCTAGTACGGCATGGGCTAGAATATCATTACATGGGAGTAATAGAAATCCGTGAATAATACCTCTATTTTTTAAATCAAAAACTAATTTTGTCTCAATTCGTTGTGAAATAAGTACTATTCGTGAGTTTGAATTATGGACATGTATTAATCGTGACAAACCGACCGGATCAAAATCATCATCTGCGTCGATCACAATTATTGAAAACGATACATTTTCCATTAAACCTACGGCATTTTTAATATCATTAACCTGATAAACTGATTCAAATTTATCGATATTTCGGATTTTGTTAGAAAACTCATCTGCTGTTTGTGATTTCCCAACTATTAAAATTAAACTCAGACCTGGGATCGAAATGGAGGAATCATCTGGGCTTAATGAAGTAAAACTGGTTTCAATTAATCTTTTCTCATCCATTCAATCAACTAGTTGTAAATAAATTCAGTTACATTATTTTATTATATCCACTTGATTTTAACTTTTTGGTGAATCTTATTTTATTTAGAAAAGGGAATTAAAGTATTATTCATTGCATAATTATTTAAAAGCTGAATAGTCTCCATTCAGATAAAGTATACGATTAATTAAGAAAATTATGGATTATTTGAGATAGTGACATAGATGCTTTAAAATTATCACTTGCATCGGATATTGGAATTCCAGGGTATTGCTTTATAATTTTTTGAAGTATATCTGACCAAAGTGGTGACCTCGTTACTTTCTGTGAAAACAATATACCATAATGATTGGCTACATTTTCTGATTTAGATTTAGTTATCAATTCAATATAACTCTCAATGTTGTCGGGGGTGAATTCCAAAATCATTAAACACTCATCATAATCAAATGTCAAATATTTATCATTCCAATCTGCAACAACTATTTTTACATTGGCAAATTCAAGAATTACTTCCTTTTTATTAACAGAAAGCATACCAGATTTATCATCAGGGATATTTAACATCAATTGATTGGCTACACCTAAACCTAGAATATGAAGTTTTCTTGTGGGAGAAATAATCAATAACATAGTATTTTTTTTAGGATCTTTTGAAGCATGGCTTATAATTTTTGCAGAAATAGTTGAAAGCAATTCCTCCAATGATAGATTAAGTCTATCAATGATTTGATATCCGCGAACATCACCATTTTTATCTACATCGACAATTAAGGTATGATTGTCGTGCACTACACTGTATTTGGTTAGACCACCTTTCATTTTAGGTATGGGTATTGATGAATTTCCTGATTGAGTATCTACACTCGTTTCAGTGACTTCCATCTCCTCATAGATACTGCATCTTTCACAATAAACTTTTACTTTCACATTACTCACTCCTTTCTCAGATCAAGCTTTCTTGTTCCAAAATTAATCCGTGTTTTCTCATCATCCATTTTGGTGTATTAAAGGTACCATTAAATGCATATATGGCTAATAGTGTAAGACTAACATTTACTAATGCATTGGTAACCTGAACAAAGTAATTGTAGAAACCTATAATCGCAATAATGATAATAAAGGGTGTTAAAATGAGTGAATAAGCAATTGCTAACACACTTAAGCTAACCATTTGCAATCTAATTTTAACTAATTTTGATGCATTTTCATAGCTTTCTCTTTTCAAGGTGCTGGAACTGGAAAACATAACAAAAGGAATGATAAGAAATATTAGTGCTGTAACCGTTCCTGCTAATTCATCACCCAAATCACCTACAAAAGAAAGAAGAAATGCTATAAATAATCCCCACAATCCAATGGTATTCCTTCGTTTTACAGCCTCAATCACGTATTGACGTCTTTGAGGGACTTGGATTAATTCAGTTATAATTGAGTTAAGTACCCATGTAACTATAACCCATGGGATTAACTGAAACGTTGATTTAAAGTATATTTCTAATTTATTATCAGTTAGTAGGATGATAATTGAATTAAAGACTGCAATAAACATTCTTAAGAATAATCCTGTTAAAGCTAAAATAATTGGCTTTAATTGATCTCCAACATCTTTATTTAATTTCCATTGTTTGTATAAAGAAACTAAAAACCATAAAGAAATAATAGTACCAAATCCGTATAAAAATATAACACTCAAATAAACCCATTGGGGAAGGGGTGTATCCCCAGTGTCAGTTAATAAAAATGAGACAGTATCGATAAAACTCATAATTACTTAATTTCTCCACAAACTATTAAAATCCTCTTCCTGTAATGAATGAGTTTTTACAACATCTTTCAAAAATTGAGCATCGCTAAGTGGGCAATTTAAAATGTCTGCAATTTTTGTAACATCATCTTCTCCTCTAATTATATTTGATTTTGAAAAGATATCAGATATCATTTGCAATGAATTTTCTTCATCTAAATTTTTGATGTGTTGAGTTAGATCATTAATTAGTGTGCATTCAAATGCGGAAACAGCTCTTTTTTTTGGAATAGAAATAATAGTATGAGTAAATTCTAAACCTGAAATGATTGATGTGCTTTTTTGAATGCTTGGTAACCCAACCCAATCTATCGTATTATCCAATCTATCAGTGTAAGAGATAAAGGTTCGCAGTTTAGCTACTTTGGGTGGTAGTAATTTTAACAAATCAAAAATAAAGTTACGTATTTCAATTTCATTACCAAGGAGTACAGTAGGACCATTAGTGAATAAGGTGAATAACAAGTTTTCTAATCCTGAATATTCTTTTAATACATTACATACTTCATTAAATTCTGGTAATTTATTT
>JAOUKW010000170.1 GCA_029882335.1 Candidatus Heimdallarchaeota archaeon
ATCCATTTCCTGTAGGTATACATGATAGTAGTAATATTCCCCAACAGAGTAACCTTTATCAGAAGGTAAAAGATCCGTTCTCGGGTATTGAAACTTATGCCATTCAAGCAATACACCCAGATGTAGCTATTTTACATGTTCAAAAAGCATCCATGGATGGTAATTGTATCCACCTAGGGTCTGTTGTTACTGACAGGCTTATGGCTACTGCATCGAAAACAGTCATTATCACCTGTGATGAGTTGATATCAGTAGATGAAATTAGGAAAAATCCCAATACAACAACGATACCATCAATATTTGTAGATTATATTATAAATTTAAAATTTGCAGCACATCCAACTAGCTCTCATGGGATGTATTCTTATGATAATGAGGAAATAAAGGAATATCTAAATGCAACCCGTTCTGAGGAAAGTTACAATACATATATTGACTCAAGAACATCCATATCAGAAGATGAGTATCTAGAGAAATTTGCTAAACATGGAAATTTTACAAGAAAGACATTTGGAGAATCAAATGAAAAATATTCAATTGAGGAACTGATAACCTGTATATTTGCTAGGGATATTAAGGATGGTGAGGTTGGAATTTGTGGAGCAGTCTCTGATATCCCCATGGCAGCTATGCAATTAGCAGAGAGAAATTATAATAAACAAATTAAATGGATTGCAGGAGGTTCAGGTTACATCAATCCTAGAGGATTCTTAGTTCCATCTTCAACGGACTTTCAAATGTCTTACTCTGCTGATGCTAGATTATCTATGGATGAAGTAATACCAATTGAGATGAGAGAAATTGATTTCTTCTTTGCCGGTGGTTTACAGATTGATGAAAGAGGAAATAGTAATCTAGCAGGTATTCCCAAGGATGGTGGATGGAAATTACGAGGACCGGGTAGCGTAGGATTACCTTTTCTTCCTAAAGCCAAACGAGTTTATTTATACACTATGTCACATAATACAAGGACATTAGTCAACAAAGTGAATTACATAAGTGGTCCAGGTCATATTGGAAATAATCAGATGGGAAATGGACCAACTTTACTTGTTACTAATAAATGTGTATTCAAGTGGAACTATAATGAAGATAAATGGGAACTTGAATCAATTCATCCTGGAAATTCATTAACAGACATTAAAGAAACTACTGGTTTTGAATTCGAATTTGATAATATAACAGAAACACCTGAACCAACAGAGGATGAGCTACGCGTCTTACGTGATATTGATAAAGTAGGATATTTGAGAGGAATACGAGAATAATGTCATTTATTTTAATAACTGGAGCATCTGGAGGAATAGGAAGAGTAACTAGTGAATTACTGGTAAAGCAGGGCAATAACGTAATTCTAACAGATGTACAGTCACCCAATGATTTAGCCAAAGAACTGAAAACAGATAATCGTGAAATATTATCTTATGATCTTGATGTTTCAAATGAAGAATCAGTGACAAGGGTTTTTGAAGACCTTAACAATCAATCCCTCAAAGTAAAGGGATTAGTTCATCTAGCAGGAATTATAAGAGATAAAACTCTTTTAAAAATGTCCATCGCAGAATGGGATTCTGTAATTGATGTAAATTTAAGGGGAACATTCTTAATGACGAAAAATTCAGCGGAATTAATGACTGACACGGGAGGATCGATTATTCTAACAGCTTCAACTGCTGCTTTATTTGGGAATTATGGTCAGGCAAATTATGTAGCTTCTAAATCGGGTGTAATTGGTTTTACAAAGACAGTAGCAAGAGAGTTGGCTAGATATAATATTAGAGTTAACGCTCTTGTACCTGGATTTATTACCTCTCCCATGACAGATACGATTCCAAAACAAGTTTATGAAGGAATTATCAAACAAATACCATTACAAAGACCAGGTACACCATTAGATATTGCCAATGTAATTGAATTCTTATTATCAGACAAATCAAGTTATAT
The DNA here is from genome assembly GCA_029882335.1 of Candidatus Heimdallarchaeota archaeon. Classification (GTDB taxonomy): domain Archaea; phylum Asgardarchaeota; class Heimdallarchaeia; order Heimdallarchaeales; family Kariarchaeaceae; genus JAOUKW01. The sequence continues at coordinate 1,945 of JAOUKW010000170.1, forward strand.
TACTGGAACCACCATTAATATAGATGGTGGATTAAGGATGTAATTAGCTATAACGAATAAATTTAATTGCTTCTCGAGGGCATATTTTAACACATGCAGGATCACCATTACACATATCACATTTAAATAAAGAATATTTCATTATTTCTCTTCCAGTTTTTGTTTTCATTGGACGATTTTTGTGTGGAGAAATAAATATTGATGATTCTCCATGCATGGTGGCACATGCCTTGACACACTTCATGCAAGAGATACAATTTTCATAACCTTCAGGTGCCTTATCTAAGAATATATTAACCACATTATGTTCATTAATACTCATTGATTCATAAGGACATGCTGGGTAGCATGGAGGATTTTCGCAATGCCAACATGGTAAAATACCAGGACCACCCTCAGCACGACCTTTAGTATGCATACTTCGATGATTCACTCGTATTGCAGATAAATACGGACTCATTACTCCAAATTTCTCGTTTGAACATGCAAGTGCACAAAGATCACAAATGCCGCAATCACCTTGAATAATTTCTAATCTCCATTTTTCAGCCATTTATCTTTCCTCAATAATTTTTTCGATTTCTTCAACTTGCATGGCATTTGGAAATCCATCAATTGACCAACCTCTGGTTTGATAATACTCATCTAACATTAGATCGTATTTTTCTCTCTCTATCTTATGTCCCTTGGCAACACCAGCACTTGCTGGTTCTTCCATATACCGAGGTGGTGGATAGTCATCTTCACGGCGTATACCACACTTAATATTAAATAACCGCTCCAAATTGATGATTCGATCACCAACTTCTCTAAAGTTATCAATATCTAAATCCACACCAAATTTCACCAAATCTCTAAAATGAGAATATTTCAGCAGATGAGGAGAATTAAAAGAATGAGTTACAAATCTACAAATACCTAATCCATCTCCCACAGCATAGATGCTCTCATGAGTCGCAACAATCCATCCTTTATCTTCATAACTAGTTGGACTTGTATTTACATCTTTTCCATAGATCTCCTGAGTCATCTTTTTTGGTAAATCGAATATTTCAAGTGTTGGTCTACTTCGAAGGTGATCTGCACCTCGTGATGCTGTACCAATCCCAAGTGCAAAACTTTTGATGTATCTACAATCATGTGGGTCTGATTGGGGTAAACCTTTTGTAGCAATTAATAATTTTTTGGCTAAGGATTTATTTTCGCCCATCAATTCAAGAAATTGTGTGGATTCTGCGATCAGTGATCCAATACCTTGCCGATAGCTGGTTTGGATTAATAGTGATTGAATCAATCCAAAATTCCCAAATTCTAATTTTCCATTATACATACCATCCAATAAATTCTTTTGGCTCATTTCAATAAACCAAGGAATTACAGTCCCTGTACTAGATATATCTAAACCCAAGTCATTACACATGTTATTAAGAACGATTACCTCATTTGCAGATTTCAAGCCGCAATTTGCACCAAGTAAACCAACTGCGGTATATTCAGGACCTTCACCTCCTTGGGCATTAGCATGACGACAATGAACAACACAAGAAGCACAAGCCATTGCTCCTTTTGAGAATTTATGAAATTCCTCCGCTCTAAGACTATCTTCAAATTGTGTGACTTGGGAATTATTTGTTCTAATCGCACCTAGTGTATTACTGGGTTGGTATAATAACGGTGTACCTAATGACCTCAATGTTTGCACAACGCGTGAATCATTTAGATAATCCTTTAATTCTAAAATACTAGTCATAAATTGACTTGGATGACTAACTTTTATTGATCCAGTTCCCCTGGCAACAATTGCCTTTAATTGTTTTGAACCCATAACAGCACCCAATCCGCCCCGAGAAGCTGAGTTTTTCTTTTTATTTATTATACAAGCCATTCTTACTAAATGTTCACCAGCTGGACCAATGCATGCAGTTTCTACATTTTCACCTTCACTATCCCAAATCATTTGTTGGGTTGCTTGTGTGCCTAATCCCCATAAATGAGCAGCATCTTTAATTTCTATTTGATTGTTTTCCAAGTACAAATAAACCGGCTTTTCAGATTTTCCTATAATTATTAATCGATCAAAACCTGAAAAACGCATGGCAGGACCAAAAAAACCACCACAATTTGCATCACCTAATATTTTAGTTTCAGGTGAAAGCGAAGTAACATTAAATCTAGCTGCATTAGGAGCGGTGGTGCCAGTTAAAAGCCCATTGCCAAATATAAGTGGGTTTTCAGGATCAAAAGGGTCAATTTGTGATGGTTCAACTAACTCCCGATATAATTCAAGTACATTCATTCCTCTTCCTCCCAGAAACTGCTTGACATCTTCAATGGGTGTTTGGTAAATGTTAATTTCATTGGTTGATAGATTTATTTTTGCAGTATTGTGAATTAAATCCATCATTCATCACCAATTTCTATGAGTATCCGTAAGGAGTCTCCACTTCTAAGTTGATTAAAAGCCTCATTTATTTGTTCCAATTTATAACGATGAGTAATTAACGATTCTAATTGGATTTTACCTTGTTGAATAAGGTGTAGTATTCTTTCAAAACTTTTTGGAGAACAACCAAGACTCCCAATAATGTTCAATTCTCGAAACATTACCTTCCCTGAAAAAAAAGCATCCCATTTTTTTGGAGAATATCCAACTAGAACCAAAGTTCCTCCAGAGCTGAGAAGATCAAATCCCAATTGCTGAGTGATTGGATTACCTACAACTTCAAATACAAAATCAACATGAGAGACTATATTCTTTACTTCCTTCCTAACATCAGATTCATTTGGATTAATGATATAGTTAGCACCAAGACTCAAGGCTAATTCAAGTTTACTTTGTTGAAGATCAATAGCAATTACCTTTGCACCAATCATTGATGTAAATTGAATAACGTTAATTCCAACTCCACCACATCCAATGATAACAACAGTATCTCCAGGTCGAACCTTTGCTCTTTCAAATACAGCATGATAAGGAGTGGCTACTGCGTCGGATACAATAGCTGCCTCCTTAATTGGAATCCCTTTTGGAATTTTTACAACATCTTTTGCATGTACAAGTATATATTCTGCAAAAGCACCATCAATATGATTACCAAGCATTTCTTGCTTTATACATAAAGTCTCCTGACCATTCAGACAAAACCTACAGAGTCCACAACATAACACAGGTGGAATTAAAACGGCGTCTCCAACCTCAAATTTGGTGACACCTAGACCAATTTCATGTACGTAACCACTAGCTTCATGACCAAGTACTATTGGTGGTTTCTTGAAAGTAGGAACACCCTCGATATAACCTTCATCAGTATGACATACACCACAAGCAGCAACCTTTACAACAATTTGATCCTGACCAGCAGTTGGAATTTCTCTCTCCTCTATTAGTAAATTCTTTTCACCGGTAAAAACAGCAGCCTTCATCAACTTCTCTGAAACGATATAGAAAATATACCTTTCTTGTAGAGATTATATTTGTGAGCATAATTTTAAAATAATTTTGAACTTTATTCTTTGAATTGCTTTATAAAATTTGGATATGATGATGGATATTAAAAAAAAACGAATAGCAGACGTATTTCCAAGATTTAAATTATTTTAGCTCTATAATTCTAATTTAAAAAATCGGATTATGAATTATTAGCTTCATTTAATAGTTTAAGATAATTCTCAAGAATAATTTCAATTAAGCTAATAAATGCTTTTTCTACATTTTCTCCAGTTTTAGCTGATGATTCGATATGAATAATATCCTGATGATAGAGTTCAGACATTCTTTTTGCAAAAGCAATACCTTCCTCTGTGGTGATGAAGTCTTCTTGCTCCTTCTTCAAATCTGCTTTATTTCCAATTAATACCATGGGTACTAATTTATTTTCATTATTAGAAAGTAGTTCTTCTATCCATTTGGGTATAATCTCAAGAGTATCACGTCGAGAGATATCATAAACACAAAGTACACCGGATACTCCCCTATAATAAGTTTCTCGTAATTTTTTAAAACGAGATTGACCAGCTAAATCCCAAATATTGCAGGTAATCTTCCAAGAATTTATATTAACACGTTTAGCAGCAAAATCAGCCCCAATAGTGAGGGCATATGTATCCTTAAACCCTTCTCCTAAGTACCTGCGCCTTAAAGAAGTCTTTCCTACATTGCCATCCCCAAGTAAGCATACTTTACAACTTAGACTTTTAGTAATAATACTTCCTCCAAAAGACGATACATAAGTGCCATTCTTTCTTATCCATCGATGTAAATTAACTTCTTGCATATAAGATTGAAATAATACATAGTAATAATTTTTTTTTGACTTTTATATTTTATAAAAAAATGCACCTAATAAAAGTTTAGTATAAATGTGTAATTAAATAATTTTACACCGTAGTCAGTTTCTCCCAATTAATTTCAATTATCACTTCAGTCTTTAAATTAATTAACTTTTAATTTTACTTCTGAACAAATTCTGTAATAAAGAAAATGAGTATCAATGAGTAATATGATTTTTATTTGCAGAGATGATGAATTTTATTGTGATTATGGTTATAATTTTTCTCCACCTCTCTATGCTACAAATTATGTAGATATCAATAAAAAATAAATAATTGAAAATACAATTAATTAAACAAACTTTGAATGAAGAAAAATTCGCTTTAATATTTATAAATTAATTTTACTAGATGTGTTGAAATTTATAAGTATTCATTCATATAGGGTATATCAAGCAGTAATTGATGGATATTTTTTATTGTAATTTTTATTGTAACTCTTCAATTTGGTCTTTGTAAAAGTCGGAAATTTGATACAATTTCCCAAACCAAAATGAATAAGTTCATACATTCTTTTAATAACATTGGTTTGTGGAAAGAATATGTCATTATTGTCATGAATCTGTTCCAAATAATGCAAGATTTTGCAAAAAATGTGGTAAACAGATGATCGATGGAGCAATTGTAAATTGTCCTAATTGTAATTTTGTCATACCTGCAAATAAAAAACCATCATTTTGTCCTTCATGTGGAAAAAAACTGGAGTCAACACAAGTATCACAACGTATTTCATTTTTTGCACCGGATATAGATCCATATGTTTGTTCGATCTGTAAGTTAAAAATTGTTGGTGATTTATTTTTCTGTCCTGCATGTATTAATGGATTTCATTTTATGCATTTGTTTAAATGGGTTGAAGAAAATGAACAATGTCCTATCTGTAGAAAAAAGATTATTATTAATAAAAATTAATTAATGATGTATCAGACATTATCTTTGATGAAGAATAGGGTAGTATTGATACCCATACCATGAGAATACAAGCCATATAACCAATATTTCTATTTACTGAACTAATGGCGGTTTGTACAACTTTATGAAAAAAATAATGATTTTCATCACTGCATCAGAATAATAGTAAATTATTGCACAATTGCAATTATATTTTTTATCAATCATTCATTATCATTTAAATGAGAGTAGAGACATGCACGATATATTTACTATAAAAAAAATACTACAATATCCTTTAAAAATCCAATACAATTGAATTACACATTAAATATAATTATATATCCCAAATTAATAGATAGATTAATGTTAAGGAAAAACCTAATATCACTTTTTTCTGTTTTAGGTCTTTTTTTATTCTTTCCTGAATTAACAAATGGACAAAGTAATCTTACAGAACCATATGACAAATTATTCACGGTAGTAACCATAATATCTATTATCGTCGCATTACTCGTTATTGGTCTGTGGGTATTCTTTATCTATAAATTTAGAGAATCACAAGAATTTGAAAGAGTCCAATTATCAGAAACAAGTGCTAAGAAACTTGAAATTACATGGACTGTGGTCGCAGTTGTTATTTGTGTAGCACTTATGGCAGCTTCTCTACCAGTTCTTATAAATTCAGTGGATAATAGCGAAACTGAAATTGCTAGGATAACAACTGGAGACGGAACAGAAATTATAATTGAAGGTTCAATCACATGGGAATGGTTTGCATGGCAATTAAATGAAACATCTCAAAGAGAAGAGATTATTGCCTCACCACAACCTGATGCGGATCCAGAACAAGCAGCAGCAGGAGTTAAAACCACAATAATTAATCTCAAGATAGATACAAATTATAAATTTATATTCTTTGCATCCAGCTATTTAATGCATTCATTTTTTGTTCCAGAACTAAACTTCAAAATGGATGTGGTACCTGGAGTTAATAATACACTTAGTTTTGTAATACTTGAACCTGGTGATTATCAGGTATACTGTGCAGAATTTTGTGGAGCTCGACATTCTATGATGAGAGCTGTAATACACGTGGAGGCATAATAAATGGCAACTACAACAGAAGGACATGGACAAGAACATGGTCACAAGGGGTCATTTTGGAAATCCCCAAGAAGAGTTTTTGGGACTATTAACGCACAAGAAATAGGCTTACTCTATTTAGTTTTTGCAACAATAAATCTAGCTATAGGTGGTTTGTTTGCAATTCTTATTAGATTGGAATTATGGAATCCTGGACCAG
>JAOUKW010000171.1 GCA_029882335.1 Candidatus Heimdallarchaeota archaeon
TCCAATATACCATACAATAGTATTTCCAATAGTATCAACTTCATATGATAAATCAACAGGGGAATTTATTTCAGGAGGAGTCAATTCATACACTGTAACAATTACACTATCTGATACCGTATTTCCATATAAATCATAAACAAATATGGTGAAAATATATGCACCCGTATTTAATCCATCTATTTCAATTGAAATCGTACCATTGACCCAACTTGTAAGTGATATGATAGTCGACCCATTTAGTGTAATAAAATAATCACCAGTATTCACATCACCTACGTTCCAAATAAGAATATTCCCCGTCGTTTGATAAAGATAAGAAACATCAGGGGGAGAATTAAGCTCAGGAGGAATGATTTCGTGAAATACAGTCACGATCACACTATCATAAGCCAAATTCCCAAAAAGATCGAAAACAAATACAGTAAAATTATAGATTCCAGTATTAAGACCATCAATATTGATAACTATTGACCCATTACTCCAGATCGTTGTTGAGATGTAATCTATACCATCTAGAGTAATATAATATACATCAGGATGGAGATCACTGACATCCCAGCTAATAGTATTTCCAGTTGTTCCAACTTCATACCAAATATCTACGGGTGAACTCAAAACAGAACTAATATTATCAGAGGATACTGTAACGAGAACTGAATCAGAAACCCAATTTCCATTTGTATCATAAACAAAGATGGTGAAATTATAACTACCCACACTAAGACCATCAATATCAACAAGAATTGTGCCATTAGACCAACTTGTAGTTGAAGTATATATTATTCCATCTTTTGTCACATTATAAACACCGGGATTTACATCTCCCACAGTCCAAGATATCAGATTTCCACTGGTTTGGTTATGATAGTAAATATCAGCAGGCGATGAAACCACAGGTTGTGTATTCTCTTTATATACAGTAACAATTACCGAATCTGAGGCTACATTTCCATTGGTATCATATGCATAGATCACGAATTCATGAATTCCCAATGCTATACCATCGATATTTATTGATATTGTACCATTACTCCAACTTGTTGAAGGTACCAATAATATACCATTATGAGTTATATTATATGTAGCGGGATTTGGGTCACCAATCTCCCAAACAATTTGATTGCCAAATGAACTGTACTCGATTAATAGGTCCATAGGAGAAGTAATATAAGGAGAAACAAGATCATGTAATCCATTATCAAAAATAGTCCAACCATAGGTGTCTATTATGTATTGTCTAGCAGTGAAATTTGTAAATTTGGAATGACTGGCATCAAAAACAACTCCTGTTTGTAAATTCAATTTTGACCAGCCTTCGAGTAAGTTGTCATAATTTGTATAATCTAATGTAACCCCAAATAACATTACACCCATGTTAATTACACTTGAAACATTCCAGTCACCTAATGGCTGATTGAATGAAAAAGCATATGAAAACATACCCCACATATCTGTAACAGCAGAAACATCCCAATTATTCAAAGGTTGATTGAACACACTAGCATCATGAAACATTCCTCGCATAGAAGTCACACTGGATACATTCCAAGTATTCAAAGGACGGTTAAAAGAAAAAGCATAATAAAACATGTATTGCATATTGGTCACGCTAGATACATCCCATGAAGCTAAAGACTGATCAAATGGAATTGTAAGTGCAAACATGTATTGCATATTAGTAACACTAGCTACATTCCATGTATCAATAGGTTGGTTGAATGAAGTTGCACTATAGAACATGTATTGCATATCTATTACTTTGGAGGTATCCCAAGCACCAAGAGGTTGATTGAATGAACTAGCACCATAAAACATGTACTTCAGGTTTGTTACACTAGAAACATTCCATGCCAAAAGAGATTGATTGAAGGAACTGGCACTATGAAACATGAATTGCATAGTGGTTACACTGGAGGTATCCCAGTCTCCAATCGGCTGATTAAACGAATTTGCACTATAAAACATAGCTTGCATAGTGGTTACACTGGAAGTATCCCAGTTTCCAATCGGCTGATTAAATGATGTAGCACCATAAAACATGGCTAACATTGTAGTTACACCGGAGGTATCCCAGTTACCAATGGGTTGATTAAACGATGTAGCACCATAAAACATGTACTGCATTGTAGTTACACTGGAAGTATTCCAATTTCCAATTTGCTGATTGAATTGAGAATCTTGATAGAACATACGATCCATGTTTGTAACACTTGAAGTATCCCATCCTGATATATTTTGATTAAAAGATGATGAGCTAAACATACTTGATAAATCAGCAACACTAGATATATTCCAATTTCCGATTGGTTGATTGAATGAACTACCAAAGAACATCATACTCATAGATTCAACATTGGAGACATCCCAAGAACTAATGGGTTGATTAAAGGATGTTGCCTGATAAAACATACCAATCATATTTGTCACCTTTGAAACATCCCATGTATCTATTGGCTGATTGAATGAAGACGTAGCATATAACATCCCCATTGTATTCGTAACACGAGACATATCCCAATTGCCAATCGGTTGATTGAAAGCAGTCGCTTGATTCAATAGATTTGCCATATTAGTTACACTGGATACATTCCAATCTCCAATTGGTTGATTAAATGAGTTTAAACCTGCAAACATAGTTTGCATATCTGTTACTTTAGAAACATCCCAATTATTTAGAGACTGATTGAATGAGGTTGCAACATAAAACATAGAGGCCATATTGGTTATATTCGAAACATCCCAATTGTTCATATTCCCCGTAGATCCAAGATTAGTGCATCCACGAAATGCATTAACTAATGAAGTTGTACCATTTAAATCAGGAGAATCAGTGGCAATCAAGTTCATATTTGAAGCTCCCCAAAAATAACTTTCTGAATTTCCTAAACTCATGTTTCCCCATTGTGATAGTTCGATTATTTTTAATCTATCACCCGCATAATTAAAACGCCAGCCACTTATCATTCCATTGATTGTAACATCATACACTCCAGAACTTGAATATGTATGAGTAGTTTCTACTTGATTCCAAGAGGTAATAGTGCTAGTTGATAAATCACCCCAATCAACGACAAAATTATATATGCCAGTTGATTCCAATGGAAGTGTAATTTGATTAGATGCAGATGATCCAGTACTCATCTTAGTTGTATCCCATTTTGTTACAAAAGTATCAACTGTAATCGCATTAATCGATATATTTGTGTTTGACAATTTATTAGCCGCACTTAAATGTGAACCAAAGGGTGAAACTAAAATAACGAATAATAATAAATAAATAACTCGAAACTTCATAAATGAAATAACAATTCTATATTCTTATAATATTATTGAATTATGTATTAATAATTTGTAATTTAATTTTTCTCAACACCTCAAATTAACTAAATAATTGGAATTATGGAAATTTAAATCATGATATAGTTTAACAAGATTAAGTGTTTTCAAAATTTTATGATCCAATATTCACCTTAAGGCGAATAATATCTAAAACAAAAATGTAAAAACTAGAGCAATTAACCCACATCACTTAATATCTATATTTTCATCAATTTATGACGAATAATTTATTGATTCTGGAATTTTTATTACAATTAATAATATTTTCAATTTATTTATATTTTAGTATTATAATGATATTAATAATTATATCAAGTTATGCCAACATTCGAATCATATTTAGTTGAAATTTCTAGCAAATTAAATAAATCAGAAGTATATTAATTGAATTTTTTATAATTTTCTAGCCATTCCATCTGAATTTTAAAGATTTCATAGATAGACATGTTTATATAATTACACACCTACATTAACAAGATTTTGTATGAAATCTCGTTTTTTTAATAATCGAAAGCCATACATTTGGATTTGTTTAGTCTTATTAATTAACATGGTATTTATATCTCAGAATGAAATTTTACCAAATCTTCTAACAACAGGTACTTTTCAAGAAAATTTTGATGATACAACCTATAAAAATATAGAACAAACAAATTCAACAGGATGGGGTAACAATCAAATAAAGAATCCAAATAGGAGTTTAGAATTTATCCACCGATATTCTTCTACTTATCTATATGCCAATTCATTTGACATGGCAGGTGATTTAATGATATTTAATGATGCATATAACATTAATATATTTAATATGTCAAATCCAGAATATCCAACAAGTATCCAACGTATTTTTACATCACCATTTGATAGAGGGATTGATATCGAAGGAAATATCGCCTATATTGCTACAGACCTCTCTGGATTTTTCATTTATAATTTTACAATCCCGGGACAAATGACTAAGATTGCATCTTTATTTTTTGGTTATGGTAGTACTTATGATGTTCAAGTTGATGGAAATTACGCTTATGTTGCAAATCGGGATAACTTAATAATAGTTAATGTAACCAATCCATCAACACCATCTGTTGTAACTAGGATTAATGTTAATGGAGTAGGGTCTCATATAACTGTTGATGGAGATTATTTATATTTTTCATGTAATGATGCAGGTATTGCAATATTTGATATTAGTGATGTGGCAAACCCAGTCTGGTTAAGTAACTATACCTCAACAGATATTGGTTCGACAGTAATTGATGGAGATATTATTTATGCTACCTCTAAAGTAGGACTGCAAATAGTAAATATTACAGATCCTTCTAACCCTACATTGTTGATGACATTTGGAAGTCTTTGGACAACTTATATAAAATTGGATGGAAATAATATGTTCTTATCAACAAACGAAGGCCTACATTTTTATGATATCACAGATCCATTGTACCCAGTATTAATAGACACACATACAACATACTCGATACCTTGTGGAGAGATCATGATCAAAGGAGACTATGTGATGGTAATAGTAAACTATGGATTTGAAATATACAGATACCGTGATAGACCGATACCTAATGAAATAGTATTTCAACCAACCACTCATTATGCCAATGCAATATATCCACATGGTAATTATTTGTATTTGTCTGATGCATATTATTTTAAAATATATGACATTACAAATCCAAGAAATCCAATTCACTTAAAAAATATATACACAACACCATTTGATAGAGGTATAGCAATTGCAGGGAATTATATGTACGTAGCGTATGATACTTCTGGTATATTAATATATGATATATCAGACCCGATCAATCCGGTTGTAGTTAAACAAATAACGGGTACCACTAGAATTTATGAGTTGTTTATAGATGGAGATACTCTTTACTGTGCTGCTGGAGAAAATGGAGGTTTAATTGTTGTTGATATAACAAATCCAGCAAGTGCATATATACTTAAAACCTATCCACTCACGGGAACTGCAGTACAAATAATAGTAGATGGAGATTTTGCATACCTAAGCAATTCTGCAGGAGGTATGACAATATTTGACGTATCAAACCCAAAAAATCCAGTGATACTCTATACGTTAACTGGTTCTCACGTTGCAGACATAAAAGTTGATGGAAACATAATTTATGTTGCAGATTATTACGCAGGAGTTAAGGTGCTTGATGTGACTAATCACAGAAATCCAATAACTATTGGAATGTATACAGGTATTAATCCAGCTCATCTTGAAGTAATGGGAGATTATTTATGGGTTTCAAATGGTACCAATACTTTTAGTCTATTGGATATACAAAACCCACGTAACCCGATTTTAGTAGCTACTATTGGAAACATGGGTACTCCACGTGAATTTATGATTAGTGGTAATTTTATCTTTATTGTCGACTATCAACGTGGACTCCGAGTTGTTGAATTCGCCTCATATGAAAGATCAAGTAATTTCCATCCAACAAGCCAAGCAGTATCAACCACTGTTTATGAAGAGTTAACAGGTGAAATTACCACCGCACGAATAAGTCCAATTTACTATACAGATAAGAGTTCAGATATATCATATTACATGACAGCAGATGGTATGAATTGGGAATTAGTAAATCAAGGAATAAATCACACATTTATAAATACAGGTCAGGATTTAAGATGGATGGCTATATTATATGGAAATTCAACATATAGTCCTATAATATATAATATAACCGTTGTGTATTATGTTTATACTATTGATCCTCCTGTCTCCACCAGTAACCCTCCACCTAGTACCAGTAATCCACCACCTAGTACCAGTAATCCACCACCTAGTACCAGTAATCCACCACCTAGTACCAGTAATCCACCACCTAGCTCAAGTAATCCACCACCTAGCTCAAGTAATCCACCACCTAGCTCAAGTAGTCCTCCACCAGATCCAAATAGTACTACAACTACTGAAACAAACTTTTGGGATTCGATTGATGCGCCCCCCATGTTAAATATTGTATTATCTGTGGTAATAGTAACAGTGATTACTAAATCAAAGTATAGAAAATTCAAAAAGACAAAATAGCCCCTAGTTAGGAAAAATTATATTTAAATGTGATAAAATAGAATTTTTTTCTAATAAAATTGTTCATCTCCCATCAATACCACCATATTAAAAAAGAAGAACCAACCAGTCGATTTTATACCTAGAAAGTGACAAATATCAGTTAAACTACATTAAATTTCCTTTATTCTGCATTAATAGAGATAATTCATGTACAATTCCCTCTTTATATGTAGGATATTTTGGTTTCCATTCCAAAAGAGATTTTGCTTTAATATTTTTTACTCTAACAGAGTTCATTACAAAGTTTAGTGATTGATTACCCTTAATTAATTTATACATGTAAGGATTGATTTTTTTCGGATGTTTACCATTTGATTGCGTAGCAAATGTGATAAAATCCTTTATTTTAACTGGTTCATCATCAACAATATTTATTGTCGCTCCAGCAACTTTTTGATAATTTGACACCGCAAGATAAAAAGCTTGAGCTGCATCATCAATAGTTATCATATTCCAAAAGGCATTCCCACCACCAACAATAGGCATTCCACCATCAGCAATAAAAGAAAGATTTGATGAATCATGACTATAAAACCAACCACAACGAAGTATAACCGCAGGTAGATGAAAATGCTTCATGGCATTGGTCACTATATTTTCCATTTCCAGTGTAATATTATTTACCTTTTGCCAAGATTTGTTTGGTTTGGTATATACAGGATATGGATTTGTTATTTCTGTATCTTCATCAACCCAATCACCATTCCTATGACCATAATGGAAGATAATACTTTGTTGGATATACAATTTTGCCTTGTGTGTCTGAGCTGCAGATATTAAATTTTGTGTACCTTCAATTCTAATTTTTGAATTCATTTCCCAGTCTGTAGGTTGTACTTTGCTTTTCTTGGGGATTGAAGTAGCTGTATGAATAAATATTTCATATCCACTAGTTGCTTCAATTAATTTAGCTTTATCAAATAAATTCACCTCAATTGGAATTGCACCAAGTGATGAAATAAATTCAGATTTTTCTTTTGATCGACTCAATACACCAACTTCGTGACCATTATCAATAAGTAAGGCAACAAGTCGTTTTCCAAGAACTCCGGTTCCCCCAGCAATAAAACACTTCATCTCTGTAATGTGAGTACACGATCATCAAAAATATATTTTGATATTGATGTATCAGAAAGATAATAAAAATACTGAGAATGATATTTATAATGTAATATCCTTGGTGATTGAATTAATACTGAATTAAGGATATAAAAAGAAACTGAAAACATTATCATAATTTACATTTACTACAATTACAATTCAAAAATTATTTACTTATATAAAACTCATAATAACAAATATTTAAGTATCAGTTATATTGATTAAACATAATGAGAGCAACCATATCAGGAATAGGAACTATTATAGATACGTTAGCTTTACTGTTTATCGTAATAAAATTATATAAACCAACAAAACAAAGTGGTTTTAATCCAACTAACTTCCGTGGATCATTATTCTGGATGTTTGTTAACTTTGGTATTTTTACTTTATTCATGAGTTTTGTATTGATAACAGATGATCCAACACAAGCTGGATTAATTGGATATGTCATAGGACATATATTCCTGTATATCGGAATTGCATTGTATATATTTGCACCATTTTCTATTATAAGACCGGATGATAAGAAACTCCCAGGAATCTTATCAATAATACTCTTAATATCAGGAATTGTTATTTCATATATTAATTGGATGGCATATTCTTCTGGAGAATATACACCTAAAGTTAGTGATAACAACGTTATGTTATGGAATCCTCCACCTATAGTATTCTTTTATATTGTAGGTTCAATTATGTTCGCATGGGGTATATTTGGTACGGGTTTATTCTGGTATCATGCCAAAAATACAACAAATAAAGTATTAAAAAAGAGATCATTTCTTATAGGTTTGGGATTTTTAATATTTGTATTGTCAGGACCTCCTCATGATGCACCAGATCCAAATCCCATAGTTATATTAATTGTTGATGCATTAGTTGCTATTGGTACATTAATTCAAGGTTATTCATTAACCTTAGAT
>JAOUKW010000564.1 GCA_029882335.1 Candidatus Heimdallarchaeota archaeon
ATTTCCATTTTAACTCACTTAACTCCTTTTTAGATCCTTACGGAACGCTTTAACATCATTCCAAGACACCCCAGCTTCATTTAACACATTATCTAAAGCAAGCATTGCATCACCAATTGTTTTAATGCCCTGTTTACTCAACGTCTTTAAACTAGCAGGAGGGAATTTAACCTCTTCAATTGGTAATCCTGAAAGTCTATTCCAATCATCGATTCCTTCATTGAGAGGGGATGTTTTACTAATCTTATATAATCCAAGAATTATATCAAGTGGTGATGTTATTCCTTCTTTATTGAACTCAGGTAAGTCTTTTACCCTGATTTTTCTTGATGCTGATAATGGGGTATCTCTATGCTTACTACCCTTCGTCAAATTCGCTTTTGTTAAATTCTTGATAATATCATTGTAAGGTTCACCAACAATTTCTTGAGTTTTAGATCCACAAATAATAAAATCAAATATTGTGAAAATTGATTTTTTGGCTAAATCAGTCATCAATTTCTTTCCTAATTGACGAATCTCTAGACTATGCCAAATAGGTACCTTAGATTGACTTTTTATTGTCTCCAAGGATGATAAAGTTAAACCTTTTATCAAAGAAAGCTCTTTTGAACTTATATTACCAAATATTGAAAGCCATGTTGAGAAACCCTCATCTTTTATTACAGAATATACATTGCTTGCAATTAAACCTAATTCAGGAAGAGGAACCGATTCAAGAGATAAACTCTTAATTTCATCAATTATTCCATCTACTTTTGACTTTGTTGTACCAAGAGTACTAGCTAATTTAGATTCTTCTACAAATACTAGATCCAATATATGTGTTACTCCACTTCCATATGCAGTTAATACCTGTTTTGTAGATAAACTAGGAATTAAATCTAACGTAGATCTAAATAATTTATATGATTTAGAAGATTTCTCAATATTTCCTTTATAATCATTAAAAATCCAAGATTGAAAACTTGTAATATTAATCTTATTCAGTGTACCTAATTCTATCTCATCATTTAACCAATTTGAAAGTTCAATGGATTCTATTAAATTACCTTCCATTGCAGATCCTAATAACTCCAATTTGTTAGGATGATCTGTATTTAGTAAATCAAATACTGTTTCATTGGTAAGAGCTAGTTTATATTTAGAATCATCATCAAGTTCCCAATATCTCTTTAGTTTCCATAATTCTGTATCTAAGCTCTTCTTATAGGTATCTATTTTAGCTTGTAGATGATCTAACTTACCATAAAATTCATTTAACATATCACTAAGTATTAAGTCTTTTATCGTTAAAATTCCGTATTTTGAGAATGTTTCAATATCATCTGTATCAGATAATGGCAAAATAACTTCTCTAGTTTTCATTATTGGTGTTAAATTGATGTTAAATTTGTAATCTTCCTGTGCTTTAACAGAAGTAGAACAAATAGAAGCTAAGCTTGGCACATCTTGTATCATAAATTGCCAAATTCTGTTCACACCAGATGATTCGAGTTTATCTAACCATTTTGGATTTATCTCGGGTAGGTGTCCAACCCATAAATTTAGTGTAGAAATTAATTCGATTATTCCTGAATTTCCAGCATTGAATTCCTCTATCACTTTTTGGGATGAGAGCACTTCTACCACAGATGATATTTCTTCATCCTCAAGTAATTTTGGTAAATCACGGAATAATTCCTCTAACTTCATTAATTTTCGAACTTTTATAGGCATTGGTAACTCAATTGTCATTAGTTCAGGTGCAGATAAAAATTCTGCACAATTTGTTAGTTTCAAACTCTTACCAATTTGTATTGCTTCATCAGATAAATCAGAGATATTATTCCAAGGTGAATTTAACATTTCAAATACAACTTCTGCATCTGATTCTTTCATACCACTCTTTATTAGCTGTTCAATTCCAAGAGATAATAACTGGTTAAATGTATAAATTCCTTGTTTCTGCAAGTTTCCGGATACAGCAACTTTAATTTCTTGTAGTTGATTAAATGGTCTAAATCTCTCAATTAATGTAACCAATTTATCAGGGAGGATGCTAGATAAGAAGTTACCAATGTTATTGTTGAGTTCACCTAAGGATCTAAAAACATCTTTGACTGATT
>JAOUKW010000565.1 GCA_029882335.1 Candidatus Heimdallarchaeota archaeon
GATTCAACAGTAATATGAAATTAATTAAGAAAAGTAATGTTTTAGAGTATTTCATAATTCTTTCTCCAATTATGATATAATTTGGATATATAATATCTTATTTGTATTGAATTTGGATTTACTTAAATTTTCACAGAGAAAATTTATATTCCCCAAATCTATTTGCGTTTTTTATTAAATACTGGTACTGCTACTAACAAAGCAAGTAGGCTAATCCACATATTATATGGTAAAAATCCGCTTAAACTATCTAGATATGCTAGTGAAGCCTCACTGATGACACCTACTTTTGGATCCCATAAAATATCCACAGCATCTTTTACAATAAAGGTGAAATACATTTCAGTTTCTGTTTCTCCTTCATCTAAGTCATCATCTTCATCCTCATGACCAGGTGAAACAGATTGTAGTGCAGAATCAACAACATCAACAGTTTGCCCATCAGCAGTTGCTGTTTCTGCCCATGAAAAATAACCGAGTTGACCTACTGTAACTTGTTCTTCTCCAGCAGACATTCCACTTTCTTCTTCATGAGTATCCTCATCATTGCTTGTTTCTGATTCAGTTTTAATTTCAGTTTTAATTGCTAAACTTGACCCTTCACCAGCGTAAGGATAATCATTTATTGCTACATCAAATTTGATTGAATTTGGTGTAAGTGTACTTCCTTCATAATCTACAAGTGAGCCTGAAACTTTCATAATTATTGAAAAAACACCATCACTGGTTGTTGCAGTAAAAATATCAATTTGTGCAGTATCTCCGGATTCAGTAGTAGTTGATGTTGTAGTATGTACTATATCATTCCAACCAACAGATTCAAACTCATATGTGGAAAATACAGATTCATCCATTGCAAATCCATTATTATCCGCATCATCGAATTCGATTATTTTATCAAATTCTATTCTGTATTTTAGCTCAACTTCTGTTGAATCTGATTCAGTTTTAAACTCAAACTTTATTTTTGGTTCATCTTCAACTTTAAATTCCATCTCGAATTTATCTTTTGTGTCTCCATTCTTCAATTCAGATTCTATTTTTACACTATCAGAATTTACTTCTAGGTGAACTTCACGTTCATATGCTTCTTCTTCATCTTCAGGATCTTCGTCATCTTCTTCATCATCATCATCTTCATCATTTAGATTAAGAGGATAATCAGAATGGTCTGTACCATAAATAGATGGTACTGATGCAATACCTATTAAAATAAATAATAGGAGTATTAATCGTAGTATATTTAACTTCATGATCTCAACCTATGTTGTACCTAATTAATATAACACATGCTTATTAATTAAAGTTGTCAGGAACAGAAATGTCCAATGACATTTTATTAAATTGTTTCAATATTTGTGGTTTATTAATTTAGGAGCTATTTTATTCGACATTAATTAATAAGTTTATTATTATACAAAATAGAGATTATATTGTTGATATATTATATTGGACTTGATTCAACAGATAGTGAGTTTGGAGGATGCACAACTTTTACTATATCAAAAATAATAGATTTATTATTTATGCTTGATACAACCATTACATTCATTAATTATCCATCATTAGTTAGACTAAATCCGAATATCCCCATTAAAACAAGAGGAAATGCGGCAGTTGCTTTGTGTGTAAATAGTAGATTAGAAAAAAATGAATTATTTCTCCCAATAATGGAATTAGTTGAAAATGACTTTAATGAATTTAAGGATACATCCAATAAACTTCCATGTTTAATTTTGTTGGAAGGAGAAATTATCTCTATTTTATCATCATATGACATTTATAAGCTTTCTTTAATGTATTATATTGATATTCAGCAGATAAGCAATTTACTGAAGAATATTATAGACAAGATTCTAATTTGGCCAAAAGTAAATCAATCTACTATTGGTGCTTTGGCAGCGATTGATGCTAATTTCACAATGGATTTTACTTATGAGTTAATTGTATATCGGAATATTGAGTATTATGGGCGAAAGCGATTTATAAATGAAGAGTCAATTAAAAAGGCAGACAAAACTATATCTGAGATTTTTTCTTCTTTTGATTATTATAATAACCGAGAATTAATAGCACCTTCAGGAAAAGATCCAGTATTAATTGGAAT
>JAOUKW010000566.1 GCA_029882335.1 Candidatus Heimdallarchaeota archaeon
AGGAGCGATCTTTCTGGATTAATTGTTCCCTCAATTACAAGTAAAGCACTTAATACAAGAATTGAGTAAATCTGTGAAATGACAACTAGTATAAACCATAATAAAACAGAAATCTTAACTATAAAAGGTATTATCAATAAAATAAATATTACTACATAACTAAAGAAATTGGAAAGAGTAACGTAAATTGAAACTTTACTCACTTTAAGTTTAGCCTTTCCTATAAACCGACTTAACAACAATACTAACAATACTTCTATGATAAAACCAAAAATATTTATTAGGACTGTTATGTCATTAGAAGTATCATATATTGGGTATATAATTGATCCAATCAATATTACTCCTGTGTAAAAGCTGAAAACAAGTGCAACAAAGCTCAGTATTAATATTCCTATTCTCAGTATAGAGTTATTCTCTAATTTTGTGTAATAAGGATTTAATACAATGGTGAATGCATCAATCTTTTTAACCATTGGTTTGCCATTTCCTGATAGGAACCAGTTGCATATTTTTGATCCTTCTTCTGTTAGGATATAATCTTTGGTATCTGTTTGAGTTATCAGTTTGTTTAATTCTTTAATATGAAAATATAGTGTCCCAGGTTTTATTCCCCAAGAATTCATGGTAGTGAAATTCAATTTTGCATTAAAATGTAGTTCTTTGAGTATTTTTCTCCTAAGGGGATGAGAGAGGATTGTAAAAATTAATTCTTCATCTATATCGAATTGTGATTTAGAATTTGAATTTTTTATATACAACCCTCCACAATATAATATTATTCTCGTTTCTTATAGAGTGCCATGAGAACAAAGATTGAAATACTGCTGGCAAATAAAGTTGTCAAACTTAATAACCCTATGGATATTTCGGGAGACCAAAACACACCTAAAATTTCATCCGCGTTATTAGTTTGATTTTCTATTGATGGAGTTAATATTCCAATTGTCGGATCATGTATTAATTGACCACTAAATTGTTCATACGAGATGTAAGCTTGACCACCCAATCCAGATTCTGATGCATAACTAAGACCTACATTTATTACACCATTGTCATCTTCAGCAGTGTCTTCGATCTCAAAGAATGCATCATCAAATCCAATAGAATTACCTGTTTCATTGATATTTTCATTTCCTTGTCTATTTAGTTGTTTTAAAGAAAATGCTAATACTAAAAGTGAGTCTGAAGAATTAAATTGGAATGTAGAATTTATTATTACATCAAATTTTAATGAATTTGCATCCTCACCTATGTGGTTAGCAAACGTAAATATACCGTTTGAAGAGGTAATATTAAAATGGTTGCCATTATCATCTGAGACAATTTCACTAAACTCCCATGTGAGAGAAGATAATGAATAGGGTATACCAGCAACTCTAGTATCACCATTTATATCATAAATTCCATTATCATTGTTATCATTTACTTCAAAAATTTGTGTAAATTGTACTCTATATACAGAATCGTTATTTCCTAGTTTCCAGAAAGTATAGAATGGTACATTTCCCCCTCCTGTGACACTCATAACGATATTATTCGTTTCAACAGTAATATTATCTTCTGATTGTAATACCAAATGACTATTGGCGATTACACCAATTTGAGCACCTGATACCACAATCAAACCTATTACTGCAAAACTGGTTAGTAATAAACTATTGTGTTTCATATAATCACTACGGAATATTCCGCATATTATAATAGTGAATGGATTTTAAAATAGATTCAGTTCGACTGTAATCGAGTAGGTGTGATTCAATAACTCGAGTACAATTGAAAAGTCTATAAAAACCAATTTAACCTAATGTAGATCAACTTATCGATTTATATATGGATTTAGGCAGGCTTAAATTATATATTTGATATATTTAAAATTTATCTTTTTAGTTATAGGGAAAGTAATAATCAATATTAACGATTCATATGGCAGATATTGGTATATATCTTGAATCCAACTTATCTCATTTATTCTATATTGTAATTCTCATAATATACATTTTGGTTGTCTTAGAAATTGGAATAAATAGATCATTCAGATAATTCAATATCAATTATTTTGTACTATATAAAGCTAAATGAATTTAATTATAGTCTG
>JAOUKW010000567.1 GCA_029882335.1 Candidatus Heimdallarchaeota archaeon
TTTATAATAAGAAATTTCAAATTAAAAAATATACATTTAGTCAAAAGTATCTTTATATTCTGACTTTTATAGTCTAAATTATGCGATGATTTCAATTCGGAATTATATTATTATTTGCAGTATCATTATTTGGTGCTTTTGGAGCTATTGGAAATAATAATCAAATACAACCTCTTGAGTTAAATTTGCCAAAAAATAATTATGATGTAATACCAAATAATGGTGAAATTAGGTTATTTAAAGTTACATCTTATAATATTTATGAGACTGGAGCACTTGATGAATGGAAAGAAGTTGTAATTGAAGAAAATGCAGATGTAATGCTACTCCAAGAAACAGGAGGCTGGACTGATGTAAATGATCTCGAATTACAGAACAATATAAATTATATTAATACACAATTAGTAGAACTAGGTGAATCACCATATTCAAATATACAGCTCACCGATGAAGGTGGAACAACAACTGGAGGAGCAATGATTCTTAGTAAATTCAATATTGTTAATTTCAATCAAATTTATGAATATTCTCTTGATAATGGTGACTCTGAAGTTTTTGGTCATGATCTACTGGTGGCCACTGTCGATATCTATGGTGTAGAAATGGCAATTATTACTGTTCATTTGAATTGTTGTAAAGATGGTGATTTACCACGACAAAGAGATATGGAAGCACTCAATAACTATATGGATAGTTTAGGTAGTATTCCGATTATATTGACTGGTGATTTTAATTCATTCGCACCATCTGATATTGGTGAAATAGCTCCAAATGTACCAGATCTAGGGTATGAGCCATTATCAATGTTGCTAAATTCATCACATCCAAAATCTACACAAATTCATAATTGGGTAGATACTTTTAGAGAATTAAATCCAAGAGACCCGGGTTATACTTATGTTGATTTTTATTATCAAAGTCGTATTGATTATATATTTGTTAATGATTATTTCATGCAATCTCAGAATATACTTGTCAATTCAACTGTTGCTTTTGCTCCAAGTAGTGAAATAGGATCAGATCATTTTCCTGTTAGTACTACATTCAATTTGGATTACTCAATCGATTTACGACAACCTCACCGGGTATATGGAGTCGGTGGAAATGTAGTCAATGAAACTACTATCAATTTATCATGGGATGCCAATTCCGATGAGGACATAGAAACATATAGCATATACAAAGATGGAGAATTAGTTGCTGTAAGTTCTAATGATACTTTGTCATTTACCGACAATACATTAGTGTCCAACACACTATATTTCTATGAGATATCTGCTACAGATTTGAATGGTAACATCGGGCTAAAATCCTTGAAACAATACGTAAATACCTCATATGGAATGATAACCAAACCCCATGCGCCAACTCTGACATCAGAAGCTTTGACTGGGAAAATAAGGTTAACATGGGAAGTGATCGATAATGGCGGATTACCGATCCTCTATTTCATACTTTATCGAACCACTGAAACAGCAAGAGAACGTGGACTTTTTCCACCATACGAAATAGTTGAAAATAATTATTTTGATGATATTAATCCAAGATCTGGTAGGACTTACTTCTATAAAATAGTGGCATATAATGAGGTTGATGCAAGTCCATTTTCAGAGGAAATATCAGTCACTGCTTTGGAAGTTTCATCTAATAGTATTGATGAAACTAGCATACCATCTGTATCAATTTTAATTACTTGTTTGTTGATATTATTACCCATTAGAAAAAGAATGAATAAAGTCTTTAAATCAACATAGTTCATTTTGAAATTATTATATCATCCATGATAAAAGGGATTATTAGATCATAATTAATCACTTCATATACTTTGAAATTATTCTATATCAAAATGAGCAGCAGCATCTCGATTTAAAGTCGCTTCTGCTATCTTCCTAGCATAAGTACCTATTTTCTCTAAATGACGTAGAATCAATGAGCTGGTGCCATCTAATTTATCTGTAGAAGAAATTGGCCACTTTCGATGAAGAGAGATGGAAATAGTCCTTTGATCATTTAACACCTGATGAGCAATTTCAGGTTTCTTAGCAGTATATGCCTCCAAAGAATTGGTAAATAAGTTTTCAACATTATTACCCAAC
>JAOUKW010000172.1 GCA_029882335.1 Candidatus Heimdallarchaeota archaeon
TAAAAGGTGAAATTTTTGGATTCCTAGGTCCCAGCGGTGCAGGAAAAAGCACTACTCAGAAAATATTAATGGGATTAAATAAAGAATATACTGGAGAAATAACTGTAGCTGATTACAATTTAAATGATATATCAGATGATTATTATGAAATAATAGGAGTAAGTTTTGAATTACCCAATCATTTTCTTAAATTAACTGGCCTTGAAAACCTACAATATTTTAATTCTTTATACGCCAATACCAAATCAAAAGAGGAAATAATTAAGTTATTTGAATTAGTAGGATTGGAAAATGCAATACATACCAAGGTATCTGAATATAGTAAAGGTATGAAAAGTAGATTGAATGTAATTCGATCAATATTACATAATCCTTCAATCTTATTTTTAGATGAACCTACAACTGGTTTAGATCCTGTAAATGCCAAAAAAATAAAAGACCTGATTCTGAGTCTTAAAAACGAGGGAAAAACTATTTTTCTAGCCACTCATGATATGGTTGTTGCAGAGGAAGTGTGTGATAGAATAGCAATTATTGTAGATGGTAAAATCAACATAATTGATACACCAAAAAACTTGAAACTTGCACACGGAGAAAAGAGTGTTATCGTTGAATATGGCAATGGAAAACTAAAAACTGAGAAATTTAATCTGTCTAAACTAGGTGAAAATACTAAATTTCTTGATTTAATAAAAAATAATGAAATTAAGACAATTCATTCTCAAGAAGCAAATTTGTCTAAAGTATTTATTAATATTACAGGAAGGAAGTTAATTTGATGTACTATAAGTTAAAACATGCGATTATTGGAGATATTAAAATTCAATATAAATACAAATTTTATCATGTTGGTATATTCATGATGATTCTATGGGTACTTATTCTATACAACTTACCTAAAGAATTGCTTAAACAATATTATGCACCATTTTTATTACTAAATCTAAATATAGGTACTTTCTTCTTTGTTGGAGGTTTAATATTATTTGAAAAGAGTGAAAGGACATTAGACGCAATACTGGTTTCCCCTCTTGGATTTAGAAGATATGTTATATCAAAATTAGTTTCTTTGATTATTCTCGCTCTTGTTGAAAATACATTCATTACTATATTTTTATTCGGATTTGTAAATGTTAATTGGTTTAATTATTTACTTTCGGTAATTGTGATCAGTGTTATCTACATTTTATTTGGTATTGGCTTGGTAGTCAAGTATAATGGGATCAGTGATTTTTTATTTCCTGCTATTTTATTCAATTTTGTATTAGAATTTCCATCATTATACTATTTTGGACTTGATTATTTACCAATAATCCGGTACATTACACCAACAGGACCTGGACTATTATTAGCTGATTCAATAATAGGTGATTTTAATGTAATAAATTCTATATTTGGCATATCAATTTCCCTAATTTGGATAATTGTAGCATTTAAATACGCAGATCGAAGATTTACAAGATATATCATTAGAGGTGAAATTAGTTGAACTATAAACGATTTTTGTACTCACAAATAATTAATGATACCAGGGCAATCAAAAGAGATCCACTATTAAAGTATATGATTTTTATGCCAATATTTCTTTCTTTGTTTATGAGATGGTTAATTCCGATTCTGCAACAATCACTCCAATCTAATGGGATAGATATTACTGATTATTATGATTTAATTTTGAGTTATTTTTTCCTCTTAATGTGTCCAATGGTATATGGTATGATTGTAGGTTTTACCCTACTTGATGAACGGGATGAGATGACATTATTTGCAATTCAAGTATCACCATTAAATATGCGAACGTATTTACTATACAAACTAGTTGTTCCAGTTATTCTTAGTTTTATATCTATTTTAATTGTCTTACCACTATCAGGATTACCATATCCAGATCTAAATACACTAATTCTCATAAACATACAAACCACCTTACTTTCAATAATGATGGCATTAATCTTGGTTATCTATGCAAGTAATAAAGTAGAAGGATTTGTTATCATGAAAGGATCAGGAATATTATTTCTAATGCCAACAGTTGCATATTTTGTTGATGAACCATGGCAATGGTTATTTGGTATTTTTCCAACATATTGGCCTGTGAAATCATTTTGGTTGTGGTACCATAACGATTCATATCTTCATTATTATCTTATTGGTTGGCTAATACTATTTATCTCATTGTACTACCTTCTTAAGAGATTTACAAAAAAGATAATTATCATGTAATCACATATTTCTTAAAAATATATATTTAAAAATAATTAATTCAGTACTACTACGTAAGTATGATTGTAGTAAAAATAATATAATATAGTAATTATTTATTTATAGCAAGGCTATATTCAGTATTTAACGAATTAATTATATTTAATTCAAGCTACAACTTTATAAAGTAACTCTCATAACATAATTTTGAAGTATTCTTGAACATTGACGTTAATTGGAAACAAATCATTAAATCTACTTGGCGGACATTATCCCCAAATTTAACAGAAGCAAGAAAGTATTTTTATGAAACTTTGTTTGAAGCATCACCTAGTAGTAAGGATTTATTCAATTTATCAGATGGAGAACATGAGAAGAAATTAAAGGAAACAATTTTCTTTTTAGTAGAGAGAATTGATTCCATTGAAAGTTATGCAGAAGAAATTAAAAAATTAGGTTTAAAACATAAGGGATATGGTGTTAAAAAAGCGCATTATCCTGTTTTTGGGGAGGTATTAATAGATACTTTGCAGAAATTCTTATCTGAAGATTGGAATGAAGCATATGAAATAACGTGGAAATGGTTTTATCAAGAAATTACTAGAATTATGCTCATACCAAAAAGTAAGAAGGCAGTATTCTCAAATAATTTTAATTAAATCTGTAAGTTAAGAATTATCAACAAATTCAACAAACCCTTCATCTCTTAGTATAAGTAATATATAGATAATATATACAATATCACTATGATGAGTCTTGGTGTACATCTTTAAAGTATAATTTGACCGATTGTGTAAATTTTCTACCAATTCCTTCATAATTTCTACTGATGGTTTATCATATTCATCTATCAATCTAGTTTCCACATCTTGAAATTTATTTATTGTATCAGTTCCTTTAAAATAGATTTGATGAGATTTTATTATTGTAGTGATTATTTCTTTATGAAACGGAGTAGGATTGATCAATTGCAAACGAAAAATGTATCTTAATGTTTCCACAAACAATCCAATGCTAGTTGGAGGTAATTCTTCAAGTAAATTAACCAATAATTCAAACCAATCAATTAAATTTGAACTGAGTATGATTTGTGAGGGATAATATGCCATCACCACCTTTTTATTTGTAGATTCAATTATCTTCTCTGGTTTTTCTAGATCATATTGAATTCTTCCTATATTTAACTCAACATTTAAAGAATGATCATAAATAATCATTCTAAATCCCTTATCAGGCATCATGTTAGTAATATTATATGATTCAATTGATCTATCTCTTTTCATATTGGGCAGTGGTAAACCTCTTAGAGTTGGTTTATCATTTTTTTGCGAAGGTAAAACTAAAGACTCAAAAGACCTGATGGCATAGTTTTTATCAATATGTAGATTGTTTATCCCCAGCATTCCATCTTTACAACGATGTATATCAGAATACCAAAACAATCCATTCACACTTCTTTCTAAATTCTTATGATGAGAACTTGATTCTAAATAATATATTCGGAGAGATAAGCAAATAGTACATTGATATTTTGTTTGTATTGTACTCTGCACTCTATACCAACCCTGAATTAAAAGTAATACATAATAAGTAACTTAATCAATTTAAGCATTTCTTTAAAAAATTTTAACCTAATCAAAAATAAAATTTTTAATCGACATAAATATATAGTAATTTCATTATATTTTTGCTATGTTCAAAAGAACAATTAAAAATAATTTTATCAGAATATATCTGGGAATTGTTTTAGTATTAATACAAAATATTGACAATGTTGCAGGTAACACACATACTAAAAATGTAATAAATCATGAATTAGAGTCCGTTATTGCGACTATTTTCCTTTTAACAATTATTAATTTACTAGGATTTATCTATAAACAGGGAAAATCCAAATTAAATCGTCCAATTATTTTTGTAACTATTGGAACATTGGTTATGGGACTTACAAGAGTAATATATTTCCTTTTTGAATACAATTTAGTTGATATATCAAATGAAACAAGGGATTTTTCATGGCATATTATTTACTTTAACGCCCTGATATTATTTATGATGGCAATTAAAATCACAATAGAAACAACAAGTACAGAATATAATGAAAAAGAAAAATCATATGATAGCGTTATTCAATTATCACTTCTGTTCTTGAGCATTATTATTATTGTGACTATGAATGTTTGGAATGAAAGTTTTACGAAGGCATATAAAGATTCAATATTAGATACTTCAGGATTAATACACATCTTAGCTTTCATTTTAGCAGGTATATTCGCTCAACAATTATTCCAATTCCGTCAAAGATCGAATGTAGATGAAATGGGAAGATACATGGATGAATTAACAAAACCATTATTGTTTTTCCTAGTTCTAATGAGTCTCAATCATTTTTGGGAAATGATAACAGAAGGTTGGGGAATACTTAAACTAAGTATGAAAATGATAGAAACAGGAGAGCAATTATTTTGGATACCTGGTTTTTTAGTTCTAATGCACGGTTCAATAAAATTGATATTGCTACAATATTCAACTTTAGCCAAGCTAGACGATGTGCAACCTTCTCAAATTACAAATAACTTTTCAGAAGAGGTTATATCCATTCTAAAAGATCATATTGGCACTTCTGCCTTGGTTGTAGCAATTCAGGCTTGTAATGATATAGAAATGAATATTAATAATATAGAACCTTCGAATTTAAATAATTTTACAACTTCATTGGAAAAATATACTCAAAATTTAATAGGGAACTTTCCTAGTAAATATCTATCAAAATCAATTCTTAAATTATCTAATAACTAACCATTTCTTTACTGAATGATAGATTTTATTTATCTTATCTAAAGGAAAAATTGTTATTGTAATACCAATATCTTTGGAGAAAATTAATGGTATCTAGAAAATTAGATTAAGTAGAGTAATTAAATAATTAATATTATGAATGAGCTACAAGATATATTAGAAGCTGTTAAGAATAAAATAATTTAGCAATTTCAGGATCAAGTCTGTTTAATCTTATTGTATGTGACATTTTCAACACATACTTACCATGAATTTTCAGATATTGATATTCGTGTTATTGTAGATAATAAAAAATTGCAAAAGTAAATCTTTCATTTTTATTCAATCAAAATGTTGTAGATGCTTGGTCATAGGATTGGCAGAATATAGAATCTGTTGTATCTGCAAATTATGATTCATTATGATGTGTAGCAGCAAATATTATAGTAAATTCTAAAATCATATATTCTAGAAGTGTGGAAGACACAAAACGTTTCATGGAATATCGGGAAAAAGTATCGGACCCAAATATCAATAATAATTTTAGTGTGGCAATAAGAAAATCTGAAGCGTTATATTCGGCTCTAGGAAAAGCAATGATTTCCAAGAAAAAGAAGAATACAATAAGAATAGCTTTATTGATTTCACTTCATCTTGCGAGACTCAGGATTTTGATAAAATTCCTTAGAATGTAGAGGTGATGAAAAAAATATTGATTGAGTATTTTAATAGACAAGGAAGGCCAGTAATTCAATTTAAAAATATATCAGAATTAAAAGAATATTTGTCGAAGTAATAATTTTGATTGCTGGAAGACAAGCGTAATTCTACTCCTAAATAAAGATGTAGCTGAATGGAATTTTTCAGAACGTACAAAGTAGTATCAGTAGACTAATAATAACATAAATCTTGCGAATACTATGGCGATATCAAATCTTCTTGGCATTTCAACCCTTGAATTAAACAGCCAAAACCTCGTAAAAAAATATTTTACCTTTGAGATGCTAATTTTTCTCATTGATTTCTTACCTATGATATTTTTCATTCTATACTTAACTGATTTGGTGGGCTATTCATTCATAGGTGTTCTTTACTCAGTTTCTGCAATTACTCAAACACTAACAGATTATCCAAGTGGAGTACTCGGGGATTGGTTGAAATATAAATATGTTTTATTTATAGGATATTTCTTGTTTGGATTAAGTACCTTGTGTATTGTATTTTTTCCAGATAAAATTGTTTTAATCTTTGCATTTGTAGTACGTGGATTTTCATTTGCACAAATAAGTGGTGCATTACAATCATGGTTTGAAAATGAGTATAACACGATTGTAGTAGAAGACACAGAAAATACAGTGTTCAGTATATTTTCAGGTATCTTGTATAAGTATCTGGATTATATGGCAGCAGTTACCTATTTAATTGGTGGATTTTTAGCAACCTATCTTTCAAATGGAAGATCTGTAATACTTGCATTTTCGGGAATAACGAGTATTGTATTATCAATCCTTTTTCTACTATTCTTAAATCAGCAATCATCAGCAAATAAAATAGAAGAAAATTATATTAGTAGATTCAAGAAAGGATTTGGAGTAATTAAATCCTCAAAATTTATATTTTATTTAGTTTTATCAAATCTATTTCAAAGTATTATTCAGTCACTATGGTTTACATTACTTGCATTTCCCGTTTTATTTGGATATACCGGATCTGATTTCAATAATGCTGTTTCTAGGGTTCTTATATTAATTGTTAGTGGTAAGCTATCTGAAATAGCAGGGAAAAGAGTACCCCTGTTAGATTGGAGAAAATGGATAGTGAAAACCACATCCATAACAACAGTGATATTTTATCTTACATTTTGCATTATCACCTTTTTCTTCCCCATTACAAACACCCTAGAATTAATACCAATTTCTATAATTTTCCTACTTTATGTAATTAGTAATTATTACAGAGCAATAAAGAATATAATCACCCAAAAAATCTATCTTAAAATCATACCTAATGAAGCACGAAATTCATTCTACTCCATTCAACCTACATTAATCACCTTGTTATTGATTCCTGGTTTCTTTTATTTCTCAAAAATAATAGAATTATCATCATTTTATCTATCAATATTTATTTTAAGTATTTCCAGTGTCATTCCAGTACTGTTACTCAAATTCGCGGTAAAATCAAATTTAGAGGTTATTTTGGACAATCAAATCAAAACTTAAAATTCAATAAGGAGTTGCAAAATTTCTCTTTTATAAGTATCAAACTTATTATCAATCTCAACAAAACTAGAAAATTTTTCCCGTGTAAATTTTAAAATTTCAGCTTCCAGTTCGATGATTCTATTGAGATTATTCACTACTTTTTTGGGAGTAAATAATGCAAATTGATACAGATTTATTGTTCTTTTTATTTTTCTATCATTTAGTGGTAGATTTATTGAAATCACCAATAAGTGATAACCAACATATTTTGTTGGAATAATGGAAATACCTTCAATTATATCTGTATGAGGTGTAGAAAGCAAACAAAGAGACAGACCTATTTGTTGAAGCTCAATCATATTTTGTTCATAATTATCACCGAGGTTATCTAAATGACAATGTAAATATATTGAGGGACCTAATTCATCTATATAATATAGAACCATTGGAAATTGATCTAGTTCGATATGCTGATTTTTATCAATATTATAGCTTATAATGTTGGAATAGTTGGGGTGTTTCATTACAATCACAATATCACCAAGGAAATACTTCCCTAATATATTATACACAGAAATAATATTTAATATATATAGGAACAGGGATGGTCAGGAACGAATTTGACCACTGAGTATTTATGAGCGATTATTGTTATTTTGTTAAATAAGTAGTAAAAGTCAATATACTAAAGATATTTCTAGTTTATTAAATAAATAATTATAATAAGCAATTTTGATCCTGCGAAAACAAATTTTTAAAAATGTTACTGTACATATACTTATGAGGGAAGATGAATCGGATTGAAAATGAAATTTATTCATATTATAAAAATAATGAATTCATTACGATATGTTTCGACGATTTATCAAAAACCACACAAATAACCAATACTATCTGTAAAGCAGCAAACAACGACACGGGTATTAAAACAGTCCTATTATTTGGCGTAACAAAATTCAAGGAAAAAATAGGAATTAAAGAAAATGAGAAAATTATTAAATCAGTTATTAATTCAATAATGATAGATATCAAACCAGAGGTTAAATTTGAATTATTCATCCGTTATGATCCAACACTAAGTAAATCTATTGCAAT
Organism: Candidatus Heimdallarchaeota archaeon; assembly: GCA_029882335.1. Classification (GTDB taxonomy): domain Archaea; phylum Asgardarchaeota; class Heimdallarchaeia; order Heimdallarchaeales; family Kariarchaeaceae; genus JAOUKW01. The sequence continues at coordinate 8,280 of JAOUKW010000172.1, forward strand.
CTTAATTATTATACCAACTTATATGAGATTTTTCTACCCTCATCAGTTCATTTTATTTACCCAAAACATAAAAT
>JAOUKW010000173.1 GCA_029882335.1 Candidatus Heimdallarchaeota archaeon
TGCTACCCTCATCTAAATTGATCCTAGAACCACGAATAAGAGTCTTCATGGCTGACCCACTTACTGATCTCTTTGAGAAGGGAATTGTATTGTTGGCTAATTCAGCATCTAGTTTTACTCTTCCAAGTGAGGGGAGTGATTTAATCCGGTGTAACAAAGCCTTCTTGACTATTTGATCCACATCTGAACTGACATCTATTGGAATTTGTGTTAGTTTATTTTTCACAACTTGCATCTTAGCAATTTTTCCTTTTGGTATGAATAATCTATAGTTTGCCACAATAGAACGGGAACTGAAATGTCCAATTAATTGAAATAATAAAGGAGTAGGGATTTTTTCAGTCACTTCTGCAAAATAAGTCAAAATAGTGGATTCTGTTGTTTTTGTAGGGGGTGATTGTATCAGAGGTATCCATAGAGTTCTCATCTGAGTTAGATTCTGAACCATTGGATGATACAACCACTTCTTCCTCATATACCAACCGTAACAGGCGATCTAGTCTTCTGGCAAAAATACTTGGTCGTTGTTTCAACAGTGTACCTGCTTTATCAACTTGTTTGTGAGCTATATATTTTTCTAACTTTGAATTAAAACTCTCAAGTTTCACATCATCGCGGATCTTAGAGATTGCAGAGTAGGTTTTAGGAAATCGTTCTTTGTACTCACCAGGATATAATCTCTCACCCAATCGTATCCACTTCATTTTGTGTATTGCCATATTCTCTGTTATTGAACTTCCGTTTTCAATGAGTTGCAATAATTGTCTTCTTTGATGCCGTCTAAAACTAATATAATTTGTATTTTCAGCCAGTGATATATCTCCATCTGAAAGCGCAGTGGCAAATCTTAGTACATCTGTTGCTGTTTTAAATTGTGACAAAATATCGGGATGCTCGGAATGCAAGGCGATAAATACCAATATTTCCTTGAAAGGAATTTCATTAGGAATATTTGCATCTTCTTTGAAATGACTCAAATAATTAGCCAAATCTGTCTTATCTTCCTCAGATATAGAGGTCTTTGATGACATGATATTTGAGAATATTTCATGGATTATATTGTATTCTGCAAGTCCGATAACAGTCAACTTTGTCGTCTCTAATAATGGAGACAGAGGTTCTTTGGTATAATCATGTATAATTCTGAACCCAATAACATCTCCGAAATAATGCGTAATAGCATTAATGTAGAGCTCTGCATCAGTTACTTGCATTACCTGTCTTGGGAAGTTAGGATACATTGGTTCATAAGTAACATGAGCACCAGCTAATTCCTTGAGTAGTGAAATTAGGTTTACAAACCATTTTTCGATTTGCAGATGTGATGAACCAAGAAAGGAATTGATTAAATCGGTAGAAAATGTAAATCCCAAACTTTCCACATTCTTCATCATTGATGCAACTTCTGCGACTGAGATGATATTGTTTGTATTTAATTCATCAGGGCTATCTGGAGGTAGTATTCGTGTACTTCTTCTTAGGAGCATCTCATCCACCCATTTTCTCCTCTCTTCAACCAAGATTTATGATCCACCAACAATACCTTGTGGATTTGTAATAAGAATAAGGATATTGAACGATCTAAGCTTAGTCCAGGAAGGAGTAGAAGGAAGATCGTTCGTAGCCTTAGTAAATTAATATACAGATTTATTATTATAAATATTATGGAATGATGAGATTTTACCTTCCAATTAAACCTTCCATATAAAATATGTATATTCCAATTTGATTTATCAGTAATTATCTATTAATTGTTCAATTTTAACAAGATAAAAGGTTGTATTTACACTACTTTCAACCTATTAACATTCAAATATACTAAAGAATGAATTCATGGTTTGTGTTTATTTCTTGAGAAAATGTTTGTCTACGAGGTTATTTAATTGATTTCCATCAATCAGGAATATTTTGACGTTTTTTGCATATTCTATTGCATCTTGGCTAAATCTACCGGTAGTAACAACTATTCCCTTGGTAAAATTCTCATATTTTAACGCAGAATCCAATTTCTGAATAACTTCCCGTCCTACAGGTTTACTAAACCAATTCTTACATTCAATACCAATTTTACTACTTGTTAACAGACCATGTTCAAAAGCTTCAATATCAATTCCTCCGTCTCCAACGTGTACTCGATTTATAACCTGTTCATACCCCATCAGCTCGAACAAAATAGTCATAAATTCCTCAAATTGTTTACCGTCCATGGTTTGCCAATCTGGCCGGCTCGAATTATCTATACGTTCAATCCCACAAGATGTACAAAATTTGGTATTTACTATTGATCCACAATGAGAACACTCATAACCAGTTTTATTTGTCATTACTGGATTATTCACCGTATATTGATATTCTTGTTGTTGATGCAGTTGTGCATATACCTGTTGTTCGATATTACTCTTTTCCTGAAAAGCTTTGATCCAAAAGTATGGATGTATTGACTCATACATGTGTTGCCTTGCATATTTACTACTATCGATAACAATACCTGATGGGATTTTCTTTTGAATAAATAATCCTTTCTTTTTTATCCAAGTTTGTATTTTATAAATCTCCTCCAATTTATATTCTCTCTTATTATTACCCTGATATAACATTCTTTGATTGGTTATTATCAAATGGCCTCTTCCTTGAACAGTCCAAAGAGTCTCATTATATCCTGAAATTTTATATTTACGAGATCCATGGACATAATGTGATCTCTTTTCATTTAAAACTACAAATTCGGAAAGAATAATAAATTCATTTTTTCTCAGTTTAATAGGTAAGGATCCTGAATTAAAAGTTGGATTGAGGACAATTTCATTATTCGCAACATGAGCGTTTGTGCTTGTATAATCTTGTAAAAATTTAATATTCTTACCGTATTTATACTCCCCAATTATTATAATGGTTGGAATAACTATCAAGGCTAAATCATTAAATCCAAATTGATTAAATGCAATACTATAGCAAATGGAAAACGAAATTACAAAAAACATAAACTTTGACACTATTGAAAGAGACATTAGTTTTGATAATATATTATCATTATTTATATTCCATTTTTCATCATAAATTTCGAGTAAAGGTAATAACCCAATTGCGACTAGAAATAGGAAATTTTGGAATGTTAACTCATTTGCTAGATTAAAGATATTAACGACACATGCAAAAATCAATAAGTATCCAAATTTTGAGGGCATTAATTAGATTTTTTTAAAACTTTATTTTAAATTATCTGTTAAACAATCGATATTACATAAGATTAAAATTGAAAACTGATGAAATTTATTAACTTATGGAGAATAATTTAATTGAAAATTAAATTTGAGGTAATAATACATAATTATGGGTAAGATAGGAATAATGATACCAAATCACTGGTGATGGTAACTTAATCATTCACTTTGGTTTTTACAAACTACAATAAAACCATTCTCAATACAAAATAATCTTACTATCAATCCAAGCAAGATTAATATATCTATTAAATTTTAAAACTTAAGTCTTCGTCATAAAGTATATTGTCAATAGTTTCTGGATCAGTATCTATATTCCAAGGTTTTTGCAGTTTTTTAATTTTATTTAGTATATCCTTAGATGGAGATTGAACTGAAGAAAATAGCAACTCCATATTTGATTGTGTGAATTTGATAAGTAAATCAATTATATTTTGTTGAGTGAATTTTAAATCATAATTTCTCAATAAATTAGCAAGTAATTTATCTAATTCTCGTATGGTTTCATTGGATACTTTAATTGAACTAGCTACATAAATAATAATATTTATCACAATATTTAATAAAGATATTTTTTGCAGAATTGTAATCTCTTTCTTGAATTTTATAGAATTCAAATACATTTTCTGCTATTAATTTATCAATAGTTTGAGAAGCTATTTCTGTTACATCACAATTTTTTGTTCTTTTTAAGACCAATGTTAATACCTCGTCAATTACATAATCATTTAATAATAAGATCGAGTCTTCTGTTGTTTTAAATTTGTTCCAACTTAGTTTAGCTTCATTATGGTATTTATCCTTTTGTAACAATAATGCTATTAAATAGCTGGTATCAACAATATTTAGTCTAGGTATCATAAATTAATTCATCATCCGATTTTTCTTGATCTAAAGTCATATCTGCAATTTTCCAAAAGTTTTCTAGGAGATGATCTGCTGATTTATAATTGGGTTTTGGAGTATTCACTCTTAAAATCAATTTCAATAATTCATCATAATTATTTTTGGAGATTTCAATTGTTAAATCCAATAATGATTGTAAATCTATTTTTTTCCCACAATCTTTGATCAAACGTGTTTGTATCTCCTCTAATTCTTGTTTTTTTTCTTTGGATATTTTAATCGATTGACTCACAGTAGAATATTCTACTTTGTAGAATAAATATAATATCTTTGAATAACTGATTTGTTTCTTTATATCAAAGTAAATATTCTATATTCCATAATGCATTATTGTAAATTTAATATCGTTTCATTCTCTAAATTTATGGTTTATTTTTGTTGTAGGATTGAAGTTAGTCTGATTTTATGAATATCATTGTCAAATTTTTCTTAAATAACTGTTTAAAACTCTGGGTATATCCAGTGGCTGTAAAGAGTTGTACCACATCTTCAGGACGATGGTTATGGATTAATCTGAATGGGAAATCAAATGATAGTATTTTGACTAGAATCGAGAGAAAACATGCTTTTATTCTGTTTTTAAACAAATTTTGAGGCATACTGATAGCCATGACCTTGGGATTCAGTTCAATTGCCTTTGTTATCAAACTTTTGTAGTCTGGATAGAGGTTAAGAATATGATGGAAGGATATGGCATCAAAATTATTGTATTCCATATCGAGGAAGTTTCCCTCAATAAGTGAAGTATTTTCAAGCGTTCCAAACTTCTCAAATCTCTTCTTTGTTAGTTGTACTGCGTTAGGTGATAAATCAACACCTGAAAGATTAGGAACACCTTGTTTTTGTAATGCAAGAAGAATTCCACCTGCTCCCATACCCACATCCAGTACTGAATTTGGTTTGATTGCCAGAATGTGCTCAACATGTAATTGTGATGAGGCGTCAAAATTTTCAAGAATTGCATCCTTTGGTTCTTTATTGAAAAATCGATTGAAGGTTTTTCCTATTTTTTTATCGTTCTTGTGCCTATCTCCCATGAATGATTTTGTAAATTATATTTATTAAAACTTATTATTGTAAAAATTTGTTTTATATTATCTGAATTCATTTATCAAGTAATGTTTGGATTTTCACCTATTCTATTGATTAATTGAGTCTATAATATATCTCATTCTCATTAATCAAAATATTAAAGTAAATATAAATCAAATATATTTCAAAAGCCTTCTGAAATTAATGTACAAGCAATTGATTCTGTAGAAATATTAACGATAGTTGAAAATTCTGTTGATCTACTATTATCAAGTGAAAAATGATTGTCGTTTTTATTGGTTTTACCATTGATTAATCCAATATTTATACGAATGAATTACTCTTAACAATAATATTTTGTCTAAAGAAAAATAGTAGATTTCTCTTTGTAGTTAAAATTCAGATTTAGCTTAGTGGGTTACCTTTAATATGTTTGAATTTAGTACTACTCTTGATATTGTTTTCTTTATGTTCTATTCTGGATACATCAGTTATAGTTGATATACACAAACTATGATAATAATTTAGACTGATGTGGATAAAGCAGAGATGCAATGATGAAATTAGTTTAAATGGTAAAGTGAAAGATATATGAGTATTAACATTAAAGATTTAGTTGAGAAAGAAATAAGAGATGATCCTGATTTGATTGATGTAGCAACTTCAATATTTGAGTTTGTTCAATATTTACTGGATGATGATGATAATTTGACGAAGTCTGGTAACTTGACATCGAGTGCTAAATCTAGTTTGGAGGAGAGAATAAATCATTTAATTATGCCGGAGGAAAGTCAATGATTACTAATGTTAGATTGCGTAATTTTAGAAGACATGTGGAAACTGATTTGAAATTTGAAAGTGGAGTTAATTTCATAGAAGGGGAGAATAATGCAGGGAAGACCAGTTTATTCATGGCTATTGAATATGCTTTATTTGGGAATGTACATGGTTTTCGATCTCAATCTGCTTTATTGAATAGAGTGGGTAGTACGATTGGAGTAGAGGTAATCTTTCAAGGTAAAGATGGAATGAAGTATAAACTTCAAAGATTGCATGAGATAACAACCAGGGGTAATGCAAAAGGTCATTATACACTAAAACAAGTGAGAGAAGATGGGGAAAAATATTTATTATCATCTGATTTTCAGGATAATCCGGAGGAAAAATTACAGCTAAAGTTAATTGAATTACTTGGAGTATCTAAAAGATTATTTGAAGTAGCTGTAAATGTCCGTCAGGGAGAGATCAGTGGAATACTTGATGGTGCACCTACATTAGATATTGTTCTGGGAGTAAGTGCTGCATCCACTGCGGAAAAGGAATTAAGATCTATTGCATTGGGTTTTGAAAAAGAAATAAAAGAACTACCTACAATAAAAGCAAGTTTAGAGGGATTTATTGTTCAACAACAAAATATGGAGAAACAAAAGGAAACCATAGATATTGATGGATTAGATATTGATAAACGAATCAATGAGTTTACAGATGAGTTGGAGAGAATAGGGGAAACAAGAGATGCGATAAAACCGGTACAAGTTGTTATGAATGAATTGATAAAAAAACACTATGAGGCTGGATCAATGAATAATTTGATATCCATGCATCAAGGCAATTTAGACGACCTCGGCAATGAATTTGGTGATATTGATACATTGGTACATGAGATAGATACATTAGAAGGGGAAATGATGTCAAAGTCTAAAACTATCGATGTAATTGAGGTATCTCAACAAACTCATGTCGCGTCATTACGAGAATACGAACAACAACTTGGTAATTTGATTGGAATGATAAATCGTAGGTCATCAATCACTACTGCTAATTGTGAAGTATGTGGGGCAAATATAGATCAAACTAGAGTAGAACAGGAATTGAAACAATGGTCACAGGATAGAATTCGAGTAGAATCTGAAATTACCCGGACTGAAGAAGAAATATCTAAATTGAAATCATTGGCAAAGGAAGAGTCACACATCAAAGAGGAATTAACACGGAATAAAATATTTAAACAATCGAAATTAGAACACATGAGGGAATTGCAATCCACGATAGCCACTAATATAACGAATCTGAAGCCAGTTTTGGGTGAGATGAAGGAACTTTTGGCATCATTAATCGAGGAGGAAAATAAATTAAAAACTATCATTCCATCGATAGAAATACACCAACATACATTAGAAATTGATGATTGGACTACGTGGAGGATTATAGAATATGGAGGTCATTATTTTAAACAAATAACCGAATTAGAAACTGCAGAAAACCAGATTAAGGTAAGTTTATCGTATGAAAATGAGAATAAAAGAAAATTGACAATCCAAAAACAAGAATTAGATATAAATTTAATGCAGTTAAATGAAAGAGTTGCTGATTTAACTGATAAAATTATATTGTTGAATAATAGACAAGCAGCTGCAGATAAACTGAGGCGATTATCTGCTGTATTCAAAATCATTCAAAAAACACTTAGAGATCAATCCAGTACTGAATTAGCCAAACATACATTAGAGAACCATGAGGAACTAACAGGGAGTAAGGAATTTATTGATATCAAAGTAGATCCTGCTAAATACTCGGTCTATGTAAAACCTGTTGATCTCAACGGACAGGAAGTACTTGCATCATTATATCAAGGTGGAGGTCATAAACTCCTACTGGGGTTGGCATATAAACTGGCAATAATTAAATTGGTCACTAATCCTCTGTTTATACTTCTAGACGAGCCGACGTATGGATTGGATTCTACTAATAAGTCGAATTTATTTGCCAATATAACCAAGGTAATTCCCAATTCTCAATTATTAATCATCACTCATCAATTAGGTGGACAGATTAAGGATCATCGAATAGAAGTTGTCAAACAGGAAAAATTATCAGAGGTGATTATTCATGCATGATCAAATAGAAGTAACAAAAAGAGATGCTGTAGTACAGCAATCAGCAATTTTAATGCAATATTACGGAGAATTCTCATACTTTCCAGTGAAAGCGATGCTAATTGAAGAGGGAATGAATTTAGAAACAGTAAATAACAATACTATGTTTCAATTATTGTATAAAATCATCATAAGAGAACTAAAGAAGAATAATTCCATAGTTCGACATTTCAGAACTGAGATGATTGATAAACTACCTGAGAAATGGAGGATATTTAAAAATATAATAACTA
>JAOUKW010000568.1 GCA_029882335.1 Candidatus Heimdallarchaeota archaeon
ATTGTTGTGGTACAACCACAAAAATAGAATTAGGAGGTTAAGAATTTAGAAAATCTATTTTGGGACATACTTCAATTTAATTTAAATTTATGAAAAATAATCTAAAAAATTATATTTAATGATTAATTGTGATATACATTCTAATATTATTTTTATTGTTCACTTGTAAGTTATGTAGAAAGCGGTTTCTGTTTTTTATTTGTAACTTTACCTAATTAATTTAAATTATAACCGAACAATTTTTGTTATTCAATGATATCTCCATTAAACAAGAATCCGCAAAAACATATCAATAATGTGAATTTACAAAAAATAATTTGGTGTTGTATCGTTTGAATTTTATCAATTAATTGAATTACCTCATCTAGTTTTTTTTAAAATTAGTTGCTGTTAAAAAATCAAGGTTTTAATAAATAAAAAGAATCCTGCTATATTTGTTGAAAAATAGGATAGTTAAGATATAATTTTTGAGATATCATAATTGTACAAATAAAATCAACCTTTTTAGCCTTTCTCACCACAAGGTTACGCATATTTTAATTCCTATTAATTGAAATTAAAAGTGTAGAAAATGTCTGCATCAATAAAGAAAGACCATAAAATAATAGTTGAGGAGTTTTTTAATTTTGAAGAGGAAAATAATTTATTTGCAAAAAAAATTAAAAATGTACGATTTTGGGAATTTATTCGATTTGATATCTATGAACAAATATTGATTCAGCATAATATTTTAGATAAAAGACCAAATGGGTCTATAAAATTTTCAACTAAACTACGATTTTTAATTAATGGGGTTTTTAATTTAAGAAAAAATCCATATCTTGTCAAGCAGAAAAAGGTAGTAATAATTTCAAATGCTAGGCGAAATTTATTAAATGATGGATATTGGTGGAATATCCATTTTGATCCAATAATTGACATTTTTAATGATGATTACATGTTGTTTGAATTTCCATTCATGTTTAGTCATAATAATAATATTAAAACATCCAATATTAGATTCATTGATTTTGTAATCATAGTTTCAAATTTTAAGAAAATTTTTCTAAAAAGAAGAATGAATTTTAGTGACCCAGAATCTGAATTTCTTTCAGATATAGAATTACAGCTCCATCTTAAATTTGGAATAAAGATAAATCTAAAATTTATCATACTAAACTTTCTACTAAAACGAGAAAGTATATTAAATTTATATAGTAAATTAATTAGAAGAATAAACCCTAAAATAGTAATATTAACAGTTAGCTATGGAAAAGAAATCCTAATTGAGGTCTTAAAGAAATTGAACATTCCTATTGTTGAATTACAGCATGGAGTTATAAGTAAATACGTTCTAGCATATTCTTTTCCAAGTAATTCGATGATAAAATTAAATTTTCCAGACTATTTCTTCAGCTTTAGTAATATATGGACTCAAGGGATATATATGCCATTACTCAAAGAAAATATTAAAGATGTAGGATTTCCCTATTTTGATTTACAATTCAATAATAATAGACAAAAAGGAAGAAAAAAGCAAATACTAATTCTTTCTCAATGGACCATTGGTTCAAAGATGATTGATCTATTATTTAAAATTAAAGATAATCTTAGAGATGGCTATACTATTGTCTATAAGTTACATCCATACGAATTTAGTAATTGGCGAAATTTATATCCTGAACTTGTAAAGTCTAATGTTCAAATTATTGAATCAAATCAACCTGATATATATCAACTTTTTGCAGAATCCGAGATATTAATTGGTGTATATTCTACTGCAGTAATTGAAGGCTTAGCTTTTGGCTTAAAGACATTTATTTATGAATTACCAGGAGTGGAACATCTAGAAATATTTTTTGAAAAAAATTTATTTACTCGATTTAAAACTGGTGATGAGCTTCTCACATTTTTGAATCAGAAAAATGATCATGTGGTTAAAGATATCAATGACGTTCGCGAGTTAATATTTCGATCAGAATCAAAATTGAATATGCAGCAAGAAATTAAAAAAATATTAGCAGTGCACGATTCAGATTAGGTTATTGGTACTCTTTCTGAAATTTCAAAATTTTTCGTTTTAGGAGATGTCTAAC
>JAOUKW010000174.1 GCA_029882335.1 Candidatus Heimdallarchaeota archaeon
TAACCAAATTAAATCTTGAATTCCCAGAAGAAATAGAACCAACAACAACTGAGAAATTTTTTGGTGATTAATATGAGTGATATATTACAATTATTGAAAGAAAAGAAATCACAAGAATTACGACAAGATATCGATTTAATTCTTGAGGGACAGTATAAAATAGCTTATGAGGCTATGTTAGATGCATACAATGCAGGTTTATTTGTAGGTCTGATTGGACCTGTTGGAAGTGGTAAAACTGCATTATGTAGGAAATTCGCTTATGATCTTGGCTTGCCATTCAACTGGGTGACATTTTCTGATTTGGTACGACCTTCTACATTAATCGGATCATTAGATCCCACTCTTGTATTCAATACTGGTTTTACAGAAGAAGCATTTTCTCCCGGTCCATTTACTGTATCTGCACTACAGGGTGGTGTATTCTTGGCTAATGAACTGAATAGAGGTGATGAATATGTTCTTAATACATTGTTAGATGCATTAGAAGAGAAGAAATTATATATTCCATCGCTAAGAACTTGGTATGATGTAGATGATAAATTTTACATGATTTCCGCGATGAATCCATCAGAAACACGCGGAACTCGTAAATTACCTTCTGCAATCAAGGATAGAATTAAAGTATGGATACATATGACTTATCCATCGAAATCTACGGAATTGAAAATAGTAAAATCTAAGGTTGAAGAATACAACTTACCAGCATCAATTATTGAGAAATCAATTGAATTAGTCGCACAAATCCGTAGTGATCCTCAGATAGAACAACCAGCATCCATCCGTTCATCTATCGGACTTGCAAGATTAACTGCAGAAACTGCCAGGAGATTACAAGTCAATCCTGATACAACTTTACTTGCCAAATCGGCAATGTTAATACTTCCAGATGCAATTAAGTTAAAAGCAGGTAGAGTGCCTGAAAATTACATCAAAGACCTTTGTAAGCGAATATTAGGAGTTTCTGCATGAGCTTTCCAAATGACCATGTTCAATCCTTCACCCCAATTAGCTTCAGCGTGGCATTTGTTAATAAAATGAGAGAAACCAAGGGAATTGCAAATATACCGTCCATACGAACGATAATTTCAATTCCTAAATTTATTACAGCTAGATATTTCAGAAAAGAAATACTCATTCCCATGGATTATATCGAGGCAGCCGTCTATAATACACCGTATGAGGATCAAGTAATAGCCAAAAAAATTGCACATGAATTATTATTTCCCAAATCTCTGTCACAAAGTGGAGAAGCAACTGAAAAAGAAAAGAAAACAAAAACTAACAAGCCTGTCAATGCTCAAAATCTATCTGCAGTTGATTTAATCATGTCTGAATTAGCAGATTTGGGATTGAACGGAATAGACTTAGATGATGAAAGCAATCTATTCGATGATCTAAGCGAGCAACAAGATAAATCTTGGAACTTTTTGAATAATCTGCTTAATTCTAATGAAACCAAACATCAACTAATGCTTAAATTACTGGATTCACTTGAATATGAATATAAAATCATAGAACAAGGAATACAAAGCATGGAGGAACTCAATGATTACTTAAAACAAACTCTCATGCAAAAAGCAGGATCATGGGAAGATCTAGATATGAAATATGCAGGTGAATTGAATTATACCGATATATTAGCTAAATATTCTATCTTACCCTGGGAGATAGCTACTTCACTTGCTCTTACTGAAAACAATGAATTAAGTAATTTCTTGAAAGACACATTGGATACCTCAGAACCTACATCATTGGGGTATATACTGCGTTATTTAACTACAGTAAACAACAAACCTGATGAAAATTGGATATCTGAGGCTTTTAAACGTGTGAAAACACTTCAAGGATATTATGAACTAATACATGCAACTCAAGAATACAAGAAGCCAGAAGATGAATTACTAAAAAATTCAGCTCAACATGAAATGAAACAATCTTTAGATACTGCAGATGAAATATTTACTCAATTTGCAGAAGATTTGTCGTCCGAACTATTTAATCACTGGAAGAATTGCTATCCTCAACCAAAAATAAATGATGTACTCGACGCAATTCATCCCGATCCTAGCTGGTGTAATATCCTAGAAGATGCTGTAAAAAGAGAAATAAACACTAATAATCCCGAAGAGATGATTGAACTTGCAAGAAAGTTGAATACGTTTTCTCATTCGCGAATGGATACAGACATGATATCCAAGAAAAATGATTTGGTCAAAGAAGTAGCAACTTTGGCAATGGAACATACCACAACTAAAGAGAGTTTCCTACCCAGATTAGAGGATATATTCAATAATTCAATAATTCCTGATTATCCAAGAATCGTAAAGGCAGGGGAGGGATTAAACATATCGGAGGAAGAAATAGCAGAATTATTTAACAATCCAATTGAACAGTTGAGGATGTACATATTATCTAATAATACACAACAATCCAAATACAATCGTCTTATTCCAAAGATATCTGGCATTGCCAAACCTAAGATGACAGAATTCATGCAACATGCAATTTCTACCAATAACTCATCTGCACTAGGTGCTCTTGGTGCTATTGATATGGGAAGTGCGAGTCAAACAGCTGATGAATTAGGTGCGATTGATAAATTAGTCAATGCAATAGATATACGAGCTGGTGGTGGTGAAAATTTAATTAAACAATGGTTTGTACATAGGGATCGTCTACCAAAAGAATTTAGAGAAAAAATACAAGACTATATCCGCGATTTACTGGTAGAAATCGGAATTGAATGGGCAAATAAAGGATTTGGTAACACAGAAGAAGGTATCATTCCAAAATTAACCATTCGACCATTTCGAGAAGGAGATGATATGGATTTACTAGATATTGACGCAACGCTGGATTCTATACTTTCTTCCGGAAAAGAACTTAGATTCATTACAATGGATGAATTAATGATTAACGAGACTGCCAAGGGAAAAGCAGCACTTGGTGTATTAATAGATATATCTGGATCAATGAGTGGAAATAACCTTGCCATGTGTGCAATTGCAGTAATCATGCTACTTGCCAAATTAGATACCAAAGAAATTGCTATCGCTATGTTTGAATCAAATACGCACATTATCAAGGGATTTAATGACGATATTGGATTATCCGACGTAGCCAATGAACTATTATTAATTACAGCAAGAGGTGGGACAAGAATTGATGCTGCATTACAATGGATTACAAAGGAATTTGAAAATGTCGTCGATAGCGAGGTAAGACTATTGTATTTATTATCAGACTTTTGTTTTTTCGAAAAGGAAGACTATATATTGAACCTATGTCAACCATTAGCAAATGAGACTGTAAGGATACTTTGTGCCAGTCATTCTCAGTTAAATCGGAAGATAATGGAATTAATGAAATCTAATTTAGATGGTCATGAAATGAGAATAAAGAATTTTGATACATTACCAAAATTGTTGAGTGAAGTAATATCATCATTTTAAAACGACTACAACACTTGTATGTTTATTTTCAGCTCCACGGGAACAAATATTTACGATTTGATTTGTAGTTTTCTATGATTAACCCATATCGGATTTGTATGGTCTGTTTGAAATTTGAAGTATTCTTTGAGTGGAGTAAATTGGAGATGTGATAATATGACTTGGATCAATAATTATCATCTTAACTAATAATTTTGTGTTTTATAATGGATTGAATAAGTATTTTAATCTGCAGTTCTCTCAATTAAATAGTTAAGTTTTGTATTAATTTGTATTTACTGGATAATTTTCTATGCAAACATTATGTGCTTTATAAGTTGTTAATACAATGTATATTTGAAATATCTCGAAACCTTGGTGATCGTTAAATGAGTGATAGGAATTGCATAAATTGTGGTGAATTATTTGGTATTAATTCGAATGATGAATTAATGATTAGTAAGTTACTGCACTCATTAAATAAGAAAATACCTAATCGAAGGCGATTATTTGATGTTTTGAATGGAATTGTGGGTTGTAGGCAAAAAATCGGTTGTATATTTGGTTTGGTTGGTAATGAGCGAGATACACGCATGTTGCAAAATTGCCCCCTGAATTTACAGTCGACAAGTCGGAGATCCGCGTTTTCCAAGTGGCGAATCTCGCAGTCACTTTTTTCTAGACCATTGAATGGAGGCTTGGAGATGGCAAAAACATAACGGTCACAATTGAGAAAAACCTAGTAATAGGATTGAAACAGCTCCAGCATTGGACAACATGTCTTTAATACCAGTATGTCACAATTGAGAAAAACCTAGTAATAGGATTGAAACAACTGCAGCTCTTGGAAATTTAGTTTATTTCTTTTGGTGTCACAATTGAGAAAAACCTAGTAATAGGATTGAAACTGTTATTATATCCTCTCTCAACAAATCATCAATCATAGTCACAATTGAGAAAAACCTAGTAATAGGATTGAAACGTAGAGGATACGTTTGTAACCTCTGTATGTACAGATTGTCACAATTGAGAAAAACCTAGTAATAGGATTGAAACGTGCATCCAGCACTAAAACCTATCTTGAAGAAATATTTGTCACAATTGAGAAAAACCTAGTAATAGGATTGAAACTGCAAATAATCATCAGGGTATAGCTGTTCCTGTGGTGGTCACAATTGAGAAAAACCTAGTAATAGGATTGAAACGGTGATACTATTGAACTTACTAATGATGAAGTAAAAACAGTCACAATTGAGAAAAACCTAGTAATAGGATTGAAACCGAAAGGCATGTGAATCATGCTGTATCACATGCGTTGAGTCACAATTGAGAAAAACCTAGTAATAGGATTGAAACGCGGATGATAGATGCAGGTCAATACTGCTAAAGTCTACGGTCACAATTGAGAAAAACCTAGTAATAGGATTGAAACCCGAGTGATTAACATTCGTGTTAATCCAATTTGAGCCGGTCACAATTGAGAAAAACCTAGTAATAGGATTGAAACTAATATATATACCCACTTTTTCCCTTTAAATGTTTTTAGTCACAATTGAGAAAAACCTAGTAATAGGATTGAAACAATGTACTATTTAATCAAGTTCCAAAAAGCAATAATAAAGTCACAATTGAGAAAAACCTAGTAATAGGATTGAAACTCAATTCCTACTTCAAAACCAATTATATCAAGTATACCAGTCACAATTGAGAAAAACCTAGTAATAGGATTGAAACGTCTACCATTATTCGTCTACCAATTCTTCATGTGGATCAGTCACAATTGAGAAAAACCTAGTAATAGGATTGAAACATAGATTCTGGAAGTGTTTCTAATTGATTAAAACCCAAAAGTCACAATTGAGAAAAACCTAGTAATAGGATTGAAACCCAATTATATTATTCATATCTGAGATTGCATCCTCAAAGTCACAATTGAGAAAAACCTAGTAATAGGATTGAAACCGCAATCTTCAGCTATTCTCTCCGCATAATAGCTTAGATGTCACAATTGAGAAAAACCTAGTAATAGGATTGAAACTCATATATCTCCAATGTTGTAATAACAGTATAATCTGCATGTCACAATTGAGAAAAACCTAGTAATAGGATTGAAACACACCAATTGCTAATTGATGAGAACCAGGACCTTCACTGTCACAATTGAGAAAAACCTAGTAATAGGATTGAAACTAAAGTATTCGATAGGGTCTTTTGTGGTTTGTTTGATCTGTCACAATTGAGAAAAACCTAGTAATAGGATTGAAACGAGAGGAAATAGCATTGTATTCTTCAAAATATGAATATAAGTCACAATTGAGAAAAACCTAGTAATAGGATTGAAACTGATTTTGTTGCAATAGAGCAATACAGGTTTGAAGAAGAAGTCACAATTGAGAAAAACCTAGTAATAGGATTGAAACAGCTTACTTAGAAGAACAGACATTGAGTTTTCACTCCTGTCACAATTGAGAAAAACCTAGTAATAGGATTGAAACATCTTTTGTTTTTGATTTAGGCTTAGTAATCAACTTTGTCACAATTGAGAAAAACCTAGTAATAGGATTGAAACTTTTTTAGATTTGAATCTGCATGGTAAAGCTGAATAGAAGTCACAATTGAGAAAAACCTAGTAATAGGATTGAAAGATTCAATATATTCAAAGCAATAATTCTTTCTTTTTTAAGTCACAATTGAGAAAAACCTAGTAATAGGATTGAAAGAGCTGTACCGTCATACAACTGACTTTGACGGGCGTCATAGTCACAATTGAGAAAAACCTAGTAATAGGATTGAAACTTATCTGTTAATATGTATTTTCCAACTGCATTGAGAATGTCACAATTGAGAAATACCTAGTAATAGGATTGAAATATAGTTTAAATATCGAGATGGACGTAGTATTGTGTTTGATATTAATTACAAAATACCAGAAATGGAACTGAAAGATTGTATTACATAAGCTTTGACTTATTGCAAAAGTAAAATTCAAATTATAAATAGAATGTTAAGTAAATCCATTGATTTATTCCAGTAAGGATCATTTGAATTCCAATAGTAAGGATTAATAGTGCATTCAACTTAATAATTGTTGAAGAGGCCTTTTTACCAAGTTTGTCCATAATTTGACTTCCATATTTTAGGAATATAAAGGTGAAAAATAAAACTACAAGTACTATAATGGATACAATAAGTACATCAATTACTTTTGTTGATATTATTTCTTTTGAAGATGTAATCACGATTATGGCAGTAATAGAACCAGGACCTGCAATTAATGGAAAACCAATGGGAAATAATCCCGGAGATTCATCTGCATCTACTTCCCTCATTTTGTCATTCATTATTTCATATCCGAATTTAAAAATCAATATGCCTCCTGCTATTTGAAGAGCAAATGTTGATATTCCAAGTAGATTGAGAATTGAATGACCTAAAAATATAGAACCAATTAGTAATAAACCTGAGAATAATGTAGCTTGATATAATACCACTTTTTTTTCGACTTCATTCATCTTTGAAGTAAGAGATAAATATGGTGCGATTACTCCAGGAGGATCAATCATGATCATCAAGGTAATAAAAATTTCAAGGACTAATTCAATTTTCATTAATTACATATTACTATTCAGAAGTATTATAAATTACCGACTGTAAAATAGTACAATAATATTCATAAAGACATATATTTATTAGATTATACGTACATTATGTACTTATGACATTAGATTTACTGGACATACAGATAATTGATCTTCTTAGAAAAGATGCTAGAATTACAATAAAGGGAATTGCAGATAAATTAGAAAGAAGGAGAGCAACTATTTTCAATAGAATTATAAAATTAGAGGAACGAGAAATTATCAAAGGATACAGTGTAGTAATTGATTTTGAAAAAGTAAACTATGGAATTACTGCATTTATTCTGATTGCAGTAATGGATCCAGGATTAGAAAAATCAGATGACTTAGGTACCCTGTCAAAACAAATAGGTAAATTACCATTTGTAACAGAAATCCACCATGTCACAGGTGAGTGGGATTATTTACTAAAAGTACGAGTTAAGGATTTAGAAACTTTAGGAAAAAAAGTAATTTTTAACCTTAGAAAACTTTTCGGTATTGGTAGAACATTGACTCTTACTTCCCTTTATGATGAAGTAGAAGAATTAGGTAATGAACCATTTAGGTTCCTACAATCCAATTAAATCCAATCGACCAAATTACATTGTAATATCAATTAACACATCAAAAATCAATGGATCTGATTATTTTCACTATTATCGGACAGCCACTTGAATATACATTGTCTAATCTGTAAATGATAGTGCATAATCGATCCTTCTGTTTTGACTTGAAGTAAATGTTTAATTTAATAATCATAAATTTTAGGTTCAACAGCTGATTTTCAATAGTAATAAAATTCCATTTTTAGTTCAACAAATTCACTGATCCAAGAAAATTTTGTGTAGAAATTTAATACTCTTCCTTTATATTTGTCCATTCATAGAATATGTGCTTTTTAAGTTGGTAATACCAATGAAGTTTGAAGCAACATCAATTTTTGGTGCAGGTAATATGAATAAAGATGAGTGCATAAATTTCAATCAAATATTTGGTATTTATTCGAATAGTGAATTTATGATTAATAAGTTACTGCACTCATTAAATAAGAAATTATCTAATCGAAAGAGATTATTTGATGTTTTGAATGGAATAGAAAACTGTAGGCAAAAAATCGGTTGTGTGTTTGGTGTGGTTGGTAATGAGCGAGATACACGCATGTCGCAAAATTGCCCCCTGAATTTACAGTCAACAAGTCGGAGATCCGCGTTTTCCAAGTGGCGAATCTCGCAGTCACTTTTTTCTAGACCATTGAATGGAGGCTTGGAGATG
>JAOUKW010000569.1 GCA_029882335.1 Candidatus Heimdallarchaeota archaeon
GAACTCACGGTAGTTTTGATGATGATTTCAGTGAAATAATTCCTGAAGGTGTAGAGGCAATTGTTCCTTTTCGAGGAGCTACAAAGGAGATTTTACAACAGTTAATAGGTGGTCTACGATCTGGTATGAGTTATGTTGGAGCTACAAGCATTCCTTCTATGTGGGAACTGACTAGATTTACTCGGATAACTCCTGCTGGTAGACAAGAAAGCACATCTCATGATGTAGAGACTATTTAAATACTAAATCAATTCAATAAAAATAGCTAAGAATATATTGTTGTTAACTCCATAGAAATGTTAGCATAATTAGAGATTCGCGACATCGTTATTATTTAAAATAATAAATTTCACGTCAAATATGTATTTAATGAAACGTCTATTTGGTTATTATTTGGTAGTTCTATTAATTTTATCCATAACCAGTAACTCAATTTATGGTCAAAATGCAGTAAAGGATGAAGTTAGCTATAGGATTTTGTATGATGAAGCACATTCTCAGTATTTTACAACTGATTTGATGAAAACCGCATTTTCAAGACTTAATACGACATTTGACACAATTGAGAAGGACGTGACCATTGAATTATTTTCAAATTATGAACTGTTTAATTCAACAAATGTTCAAGGGATTAGTTTAATAATTATTTCCAATCCTGGTTATGATAATGGTTCTCAACCAGAAATAGGTGATGAGGAAAGTATTGCTCTCAATCATTATGCACAAATTGGTGGAAGTTTATTATATCTATCCAATCCTCAAACAAGAGATGCAAATATTACCGGTTTAAGTACAAAACTCAATGAATTGATGATTGAAAAAGTTACAATGAGAATGGAGACTTATGCAGGACGAGAAAATGATACATCACTCATAATTGATGATTATAATAATGATGGTAATTACAGTCATGTAATTATTACAGAGGATTATTTTAGCGATTTATTTCTATTTAGAGAATTAAATAATATAACAGAAGCAGAAAATCCTACTTTATTGTACTATGGTGGTTCCACAAATAGGATTAAATTATTTGAGCAACATGGAGCTTTGCAATATTATGCAAATACATCAACATCAGCCTATGTAATAGATCCCGATTACGAAGTTTCAGATGAATTTTTACAAAAATCTCCCTTTTGGTTTTATGGAAATGATTTGGAGGATAATAAAGGTAGAGTTGGTTTAGTAGGAAGTACTATTATGTTTTCTGATTTAAGTTATGATGATAACTCTAATTGGATCGATCAGGCAAGTAATTTGTTATTTTTTGAGAATTTACTCGCTTGGCTTCTCAAACTTACACCATTACCTGAAATAGAGCAGATTCTTGAAAATACCTTTGGATTTTTCGTGCTAAATAATTTCTTAATTGGTGTAGGTACAGGATTGGTCTTTTTTGTTTTATATACCCTGTATAATGTAAAAAATGGAAAATTCAAGTTGAATGAATTACTGGCTGTAAAAATGAGTACATCTAGACTGAATAAGAAAGATCAATCAGACGAGGCTAAATCAAAATCAAAGAAAAAATCCAAAAAGAGAAAACTAACTTAATTCTAAAAAATATCAATATTTCTTTGTAAAGCAAGTAAGAATGGATTATTTTTCAATTCAAATTCCATGGTAGTTGTATTTCCATGTCCTGGGAGTATTTGTGAGTGACTGGGTAATTCATTCATTAATCGTAATAAAGAAGACTTCATCTTAGAGGGGTCACCGAATTCTAGGTCTACTCTTCCAATTGATCCTTGAAATAAACAATCTCCAACAAAAGTGGTGTCTATATTTATTGGTGATGGAAAATTATTATGTTCTGGAAGGTTTGTTAATCTATATGTTGCAGAACCGGGTGAATGTCCCGGTGTGTGTATAATTTGAAATTCATAACCTGATACTTTAATTGTCTGCTTATCTGTTATCCATATGTCAGGTTCTCTAAGTTCTTGTTTATTTACACCATAAAATTTTAACTTGTCAAGATATACTTCATATATTGGTTTTTCATCGATATGAAGGTATACTTTTGCACCCTCAACTACCTTTTGTACCGTGTGTGCCCAACCAAGATG
>JAOUKW010000570.1 GCA_029882335.1 Candidatus Heimdallarchaeota archaeon
CAATAGTTTCATCCTCACGTTCAACTCTATCCAATCCTGCACCTGCACCTTTATCTAACAACTCTGGCTTCCATACATAGGTTTTGAATGATACTTTTGTACGATACAGATTGATAGGTCTTACGATATTTATTGATAACCCCCACGGATAGAAATTAAACATCATATTTGGCCATAACCAATAATAATATGCACCTATATTTTTGCCATAATCAACTGAATCCTTTGGTAATTTGAATATTTCCTCTCCTGATTCTGCAAAACCAATTTGTAAATTGGAATATTTGTATATTTCTGCAGTATAACTACCATAATCCAATACTTCATTTAAGCTAGGATGAACATATGGAATATGAAAACCTTCTAGATAATTATCACAGTATAATGCCCAATTTGCATTAACTAAATAATCTCTAGACCTATTTGCATCATAAACAAACTCCTCTATTGGTAACCAACCAACCCGTTTATCCATCTCTGAAATCAGTTCATCAAAACCAAAACCATTTCCAATACTAATAAAAAAGAATTTTTTCCACTGTTGAAATGATACTTTAGGTAAGTTGTCAAATTCAGAAGGAAATCCTGAAGCATCATCAAATTCGGGCATAAATGCAAAACAACCATCAATACCGAATTTTTTACCATGATATCGACACCTAAGATTTTTATAATTGCCAGCGTCCTCAACAACAATATTCCCTCTATGTGTACATACGTTTGACAATGCATGCACCGTATCGTTAAAATCTCGAGACATCAACAATGGTTCATTCATATATCCCTCAAATAAAGTAAAAGGATAAACTTGACCAGGAACTTTGATATCCTCAAAATCAGCAACATATTGCCAGCTTGGATAAAATATTGCCTGTTTGGCCAAGTTAAATAAATCTTCATTTTTATAGATTTCAGCACTTATAGTGGATGCATTTGTGATGTCGTCATCTACTGAAAATTTCCTCATATTTTTTAGTTTTACACTGAATTTATTATAATTACACTATTGCTTAGGTAGAATGTACACAAATCAACAAAAAACTAATCATGAATAAATTCTTCAAGATTAGTCGATCTTAAAAATTTAGTGACTCTATCAATTAATATTAACTCATCCGAGGTAATTGTTCCATCTGACTTTGCTTTATCAACAGCAGATTTTATTACTTCTTCAAAAAGCTCTTTTATTCTTACTCTTGCCGAATCTACATCTAGATTCTTTTCTGTCATTGCTAAAAACTCATGTTCCAATCCCCACAACTTTGACCGACAAACTTCAATTATTGACTCTTCATCAGGAGTAATTACCTCATCAACCATAGCCAAATTAATTATTGAATCCAATAATCGTGATATTTTTACCTCAATTTCTTCTTTTTTCCAATTAAATCCCATAAAAAATTACCTAACGATGATGATAATAAATATTTTGTCTTCTGTAATATTAGATTATAGCCATAATTTCAGAATTTCTTTATTCCTTTCAGAGTTTCTTAAAATGTTAAAATTCTTCTTATTTACGATCAATCCATATTTCTTGTACACATCATCCTTCCAATCCTCCAACATTTTCATACAAATTATAGAAGCCAGTGCCAAGGGAATTGATTCTCTATTTTTCTTTGGTATTATTTTTATATCCTCGAGCTTTTTAAAAATATCATTCTTCTGGATTATCTGATATAATTCATCATCAATCAACAAAGTTTCAGCAGTATATTTAGCGAAGATATCATCCATTACAAATTTGGAAATTTTTGTAGATAAGAATTCATTAACTTGTATTGAATCACTAAATTCATTTAACTCCATTGGTAAAATACTTATACTTCCAAATTCGATCACATCTTTGATTTTATCAAATTGGGAATTAAAATCAATACTTCTACCGATGTGATAATCCTTTATTCCCATAAGTTGAATGTCTATCATAGTACTAATATCAACAATTATGAAGCTCACAATGACCGGCCCCCAAGAGTTCCATCTCCCCTGTAATTCTATTGCAATAATCTTTGAATTTTCATTAAGGGATGTCTGGTCATCAACTAGGATTTCATTTATTATT
>JAOUKW010000175.1 GCA_029882335.1 Candidatus Heimdallarchaeota archaeon
ATCACATTTTAAAACATTTTTTAGCCAATAATCGCACGTAAATTTCTTGATTATATCAAAATTTTTGATTTTAATATTTGATTTCAACTTTTGTCATAAAAATTAAATTACTTAGATCAATTCTTTTCCACCTGATTATGCAAGTATTGTTTTTGGAGCTAGTATCAAGGTAATATCTGTTATCTCTATTTGTATTCACTAAAATTAACAAATAACAAAAGGATTAAATCAACTACCGTCTATGTGAATATAGATTATTTGCAGTATCGTGAGTATATATTAAATAATTCTTACAAGGAATTGTATGAATTAACCAGTTCAAAATTGGAAGATCATACCTCCCTAGCTTACCATTTATTCGCAATGCATTATAAATTATTCAACAGAGAACTTGACATAAATACTTATTACAACAACCTAATCAAACATAGAGCGAACTTTGAAGCCAAAAAGGAAAGCCACCCAATGGAATATGCAATTTACTTAGCAAGATTAGGAAATACACTACCTAAAAGAGAACGAGTTGTGCTTGAAAGAATAAAATTAGTGGAAAAAGCACTGGAAATTTTTAATGAAAAAGATGGAGAATTATGGGCTTGTGTTTCTACAAATCTTGCTAGTTACTACCAAAATCTGGGAGAATTTGATAAGTCTTTTAAAATTCGACTTGAAAGCTATGAGATATTACACTCAACCAAATATAATGAATCCAAGGCATTGGCATCGGGATCGTTAGGATCGAGTTATGAGTCATTCAAACAGTATGATCAAGCATTAGAATTGTACAGAGAAGCAGTTGAACTAACTAGGGATAATCCTGGTCGTTATTATTATCCATATAGCTTAAATAAACTCTGCATTGGATATATTAATTCAGGAAATTTAGAAGAAGCTACTATATCACTTGATGAATTAAAATCTTATACTGATGAAAATCAAGAATATGACATTCTTTATTTAACTGCAAAAGCAATATATCTAAAAAATAGTAAGAGATTATCACAGAAAGCAGAAGCAGAAAAAATACTTCGTCAATTAAATAGTGATGAAAGCTCTTTTTTCATTGAATTGGAATTGTGTGATCTACTTCTTTATGAGTTGAGAATTACAGGAGAGGAAGAAGTTTTACTGGAGGTTGAAGAGTGCATTGATATATTATTTGAGAAAACCAGAGAAGCAAATCTTTATTATGAATTCGCGAGGACATACATCCAAAAATCCAGATTAATTTTAATCCGAGGTGATTTTGAAGGTGCAAATCAAAAACTCGAGGAAGGAAAATTGTTCTTTCAATCACTGGATTTAATGAGATTAGTCAAGGTAGTTGAAGATGAGATGAACCGGTTGGAGACTGAATTTCGTAAACATAAGGATATTCTCCAATCTAATGCCTCTTTTGCTGAGAAGCTAGAAAAACTTGAATTAGTTGAATATATGCAACAGGCTTTAAATTACCAGAGATAATGGTTTTATGATGGATTGAGTTGGAATTTGTAACTTATCTTTGATCGAGGATTGGGAATTTATACGTTTTGGTCAATCTGATATTTGAGAATGAGTTTAACAAATAGTCACTGATCTGCCTAACGTTATTTCAATGGAGAATACTAGATAAAAATAAGCCACTGAAAAATTGTTAGATCAAAAATGAAATGCAGAATCGGTGATTTGTACATCATACATAACTGGAGAATAAAAATTTGTTATTAATGAAATTGAAAATATAAACGTTGTGAATTCTTAAGAAGTTAAGATTTCTTAAATTTCATCTTGATTTGGAATACTTATTTATATCAAATCTAGTCTAATATAATAAAGAAATTACGTAATTTAGTCTATTATCAAATTTTTTGAATTGATAACCAAAATATTGAAAGCGCATATATTATTCAGTTAAGGTCTAATATCGAATTGTGATGTCAGATGCCCTGTTTGCATATAAAAACTTTTGGTAATTTTATAATTAAGTCAATTTACGTAGTCATTATTATCTTTTTATTTCTTTCTTCAAGGGTTGTATTTGAATTTGGTTTAATATCACATTTAATGATTTTATCTATATTTCTAATTTATTATCTCATAAATAAATATCTGAAAGGCTAATTGATTTGAACTACAATTTACAATTAGGGACACGACACATTAAAAATAAAGTTGATATTTTATTTTGTTTTCTATTGTGGAATTTGTTATATGAAATTATTTTAAAAAATAAAATTTTGAACTATGGATCAATATACTTTGATCATATATTATTCAATCATTTCCCATGATAATGCAGGAATTTCACCTGATTTAATTCTCTTTACATCATCTTGGAATTCAGCCCAAGCAGCTTCATGATCGATTCCCATCTTCTCAAGTAAAGGTCGATAATCGGTTGAGTGCCAATGAAGCTGTACTACTCGAAATGGGTGTGCTCCCATAGATAAGGCCGCAAATTGAGCGTCACTCATGACAGGAACGCCCACATTTCTCTTATGCACTCTGGCTGCAAATTGAGACTTATCTAACGTAGTTACACATCCAGTATCATGAGTTAATACCACATCTGGATTTGCTTCGTTCTTCATAACTTCGATCTTTCTCATAGTTGCGAATGATCTGGAGAAATCTCTTTGAACTAGAATATGTCTAAATCCAAAACCACAGCAATCAAAGAATGTTGAATAATCTTTAAGGTTTGCACCTACTGCTTTAACTAAACCTGATACAACAGCACTTCTTTGACCATTGTATAAGTCTTGAGAATACAAGGCGTCTTCACTTACAAGTTTTGAATAATGACATGCCAGGTGAATTGATACATCGATATCACCAAGATCAAATACTTTTTTGGCTGCAATTCTATCTTTTAATGCATGGACCCATTCACTATAATGAACGATTTCTTCAGGCATAACAAGTTCTTTGCCAAATTTTTTCATGATTTTTCTTGCTTTAACACGGTATTCAGGATGATCGATCATTTGTTGACGTACTTCTTTATAATGACCGTATGAAGTTCCACAATGAATTAGTGGAAAATATCCATCTTGATATGCTTGTCCAAAATTTCTTGCAGCAACAGCAACTTGTGCTTCTGCATTAGATGTCGCTGATGCGTAATAGTTCCATCCAGTGCAAGAAGTTTGTTCTTCTGGGTTGTGATAGGATAATCCGAGTTTTCTGGCGATCCAAAAGATTGAGGCTGAATAGCCGGGAATGTGGCCACATTGACCACATGATTTGTGATGCCAAGTCTGTTCTAGTGGAATTTTCTTTGGTCTTCCAAATTTTGTCTTTAATTCATAGTATGGTTCGGGTACTCTATGAACAATCCATTCTCCTTGTTCTTCGAGCTCAAAAATGATTTTTTTGAGATCTTCAGTTGGAGCAGCATCTGGATTTGCGGGTTTAAATCGGCTACTTGCCGAAACCGGAGTAAATCCAAGTGGAATCGCGTCTTGTTGTTGTTCTTGCATCTCTTATTGAACTATAAGGAAGTATTTAAAAAACTGATCGATAAGCAAATAAAGATTTGCAAGTGGTTGTCCAATCTTTTTTTACGGTATAATTACTATAATTTGTATATTCTTGTGATTTGGGAGTTATGGCTAAGAATTTACATTGGGTAAGGTTAATGAGGTGAATATAACTATGCATCATCAGAATATACTAAATAGCACAAAGACCGGTTTATAAAAAAATTAAAGCAATTGACTATATAAACTGACATAATAGTATAGTAATTTAAGACAATTTATGGCTATTTAGAAGATTATCATGGGTATATGAATTGCGTCAAATGATGTAATTTTCATAGGATAAAATAATAAACAAGATAACAAATGCTTTTAAATTAAGCTGACAAGGAATACAAAATGAATACTGAAAAAGTGATATTAGCTAGATCTAATTTACAAACTATCAGCATTGGGTTATCTCTTCCTATTGGTTCAATTACAGAACCATCCAAAGGAATTAATTCAATATTGCTAAATCATATGACTCGTAGTACCCAAGACAAAGATGAAGAAACTTTGGCAGAATTTCTTGATAATAAAGGGATTTCACTATATACATCCCCAGGTAGGACTTATAGTACAATAACTACTACTTGTCCTCCTAAAAATATTACTTATGCCATTGAGATTCTGCAAGAAATTATTGGCTCTCCTGAATTTGATGAGAGTACAATCAATCAACTGGTACAAAGGCAGATTTCTCAGATAGAGGGAATGCAAAGTAATGCAGATTCATTATTGGGGAACTATACGCGTTGGAAAGCTGCATTTGGAGATGATCCTATAACTAATCATCCAACTGGTGATTCTGAGACACTACAAAAATTGACTCCTGGTGATCTAGAGGGTTGGTATCAATCTATAACCAAGTTTAAACCGAAAATAGCTGCTGTTGGTATCGATATCAATGAACAAAAGATGAAAAATTGGGGTTTGGATGATCTTATTGGTCAATTTGGAAATATTGCAATTGATAAAATTAAAATTTCTGGTTCCGGAATTGATTATAATTATAGAGATGAGAAATCAACAATGAAATCAGAAAATTCATATTTGAGTATTAATTTAAATTTAAATACAGATGCATCGATGTTGGACACTTCTGACCTCTTAATTTCTTTATTGAGTGGAGGTTTTTCATCGCGTATGTTCAAAGAGATAAGGGGAAAGAGAAACCTATCCTATTCACCCTATGCAATTGTAAATAAATATGGGAATGTTGCTTTAATATCATCACTTTTGGATGTAAGGCCGGAAAGAGCAGAGGAGGGGATACAAACAACCTTAAGATTAATGCATGATACATTAACAGAAGAAATACCAAAACCAGAGTTGATGCGAGCACTAAAAGTCGCACAAAGAATTACTGTATTTGTTTCGGATTCTTCTAGTTCATACACAAATTATATTCTTTCAAGAATAACTTCTGGGCAAGATTGGGAGGTAAGCAAGATAAAAACACAGCTGGACGAAATTGCTGCTGGAAATTGGCAACAAGAGATACTTAGTCAATGGCAACCGCAGAATTTAAGCTTTGCAATGACTGGTGAATTTGAGAATTTGCATCAACAATGGCAATCAATTGCAGGGGGAATTACTGTATGAGTGGGTTTGATGTTAGAAAATTAAAAAATGGTGTACCTGTTCTTTTGGCTCATTACGATGAGGGTGAAACAGTCACTATTGGAATTACCTATAATGTGGGTGGAAGAAATGAATGGGAAAATAAATCTCTTGATGGGATCTCTCATTTTCTAGAGCATCAATTTTTCAAGGGAAATGAACATATATCGCCCAATGAAGTACTTGAGAAGGTAGATGAACTTGGGGGTATGACGAATGCATTTACCATGGAAGATTGTACAATATATTTCTCCAAATGTATGAGTTCTGAATTGGATAATGCCATTAGTCTTTGGGATGAACTTCTTACTTTTGGTGTAATATCGCAGGAAGAATTTGATAAAGAGGCTTTTGTTGTTAGACAAGAATTTAGACGAGCTGAGGATAGTCCGGGTAATTTAATATATCGTAAGGTGAAGAAGGAATTATTCAAAAATACTAGTCTTGAAATGGATGTTATTGGAACTGAGGAATCACTATCTTCTATGACTTTGGATCAAATGGAGAGATATCGAGCAAAATATTATGGGATGGAAAACTGTGCTCTTCTTATTGTTGGTAATTTTGACAAAGAAGAATTATTTACCAAATTGAATTCAACCTTTGGAAACAAAAAATTCAGAGATGAAAAGCCAAAATATCAGTTAACCCAATATAATATTCCAAAGGAGAATAAAATTAATGTTATTCGAGTGGAAAAGGAAACTCCATTGGTATTTTATGATCTTGCAATTCTTACTCCTGGTAGAAAGTCTAAACACTACCATGCAATTGAACTATTATCTCATTTAATTTCTTTGGGTAGAAGTAGTCTGATTCAACAAAGATTGATACGAAAGGGATTGTGTTCCTATGCATATCTTTATTATAATTATTATGAAGATATTGGTTCATTGGAGTTTTATGCTGCCTCATCACCTCATCAAATCAAAGAATCTCTTGATACCACTTTTATTTTATTACATGATGTATTAACTATGGAAATAACGTCTGATACACTGGCCAAACTTTGTGATAAAATTGAGTATCAGGTATTGTCTGCGTTTGAAGATCCTTCTCAGTTAATGCAACTTCAATCTATCGATTATTGGAGAAATGGTCGATTTATTACACTTGAGGATCAGATGAAAGCTATACGTGATGTGACCATTGAGGATTTTGATGAAGTTCGTCAATTGATTCTTGGTAATTTACAGGCAACACTAGGAGTACTAGGTAAATCTGAGGATATTAATTTTGAATTGACTTTTCCAGAAAATACTTGGAAGGGCGAATTTATATCGTAATTGCTTATAATGAATTTTAATTTTTTGATATTAATGTAATAAGTCAAACAGTAATATTTATTCTAAATCATCTAATTCTTCATATTCATATCTTCTATCCCATAAGTATAATATGATATAAAGAAAAACCAAGATACCAATGAAAATCAATGCAAAATTAAGATGATTTTGGAAAATCTCAATTTGATCTTTTAAGAATCGATTTGTCCTCCTTAATCCTATACTTCCCGTATCATACTTTTTATCATAGTGTGTGATTTGTCCATTCTTAAATGAGAAAATTGCTAATAATAATGAATTAACTGAGCTAATTACTAATTTATATTTATTCTTCGATCTCAGAGTAATGATTACTAACGTTATAATTCCTATGATAATAATAGTCCAAATTAAAGCATCAGTAGCTTGATAGAGGATTGGATCTAGATAACAATTATATCTCCCTGATTTTGGCTCACAAACAAAATACGTATTTTCATATATTATATCTAATATTTTATAATTTATGAACATTAATAGTGAGTATAATAAGAAATGGAATATCATAATTTTGATGATAAATTTAAATCCGTCAAATATAATATAATTGTAATCCGGTTCTAGTAAGTATTTATATCGCGAGATAAACCCATCATCATCGATTTTTTCAACACTTTTCTCAGCTTCTGTAACAAGATTGTTGTTTTCATAACCTGAAACATAATTATTGTTTGTATTTGATGTTTGCACCGAGTTAATTGTTTTTTCATCTTTTATCTTTGGATATTTATCAACATCAAAATCTCTTGATAAATGATAGCTTTCACCTGCAAAAACCTTTTCCCAAACAAGAATACCAACTCGAAGTAGAAGAAGGATGCTTAGTAGGGTGAAAGGTAATGATAAAAACTCACCAAAAGTTGTTATTTGTTTTTCTAGGAAGGAATTGAATTTCGCTTTTCCTATGTCTATAGTTGGATATTTCTTTGAATATGATTGGTAGAAACCGTTTGAATTAATTGATATTCCATAAATAATAGTATAAATGATCACTGATATTGATTTGATAATGTCCTTTGATCGAATTATGATTATTAAGCCAAATATTACACCACTGATAATTGATCCGGTTATTAGATATTCATTGGCATCGTAAAATGTTTTACTAAAATCACAATCATACTGCAGACTCCTTTCATCACAATAATAATAAGTATTATCCAATATATATTTCACGATAAAAATATTTACACTGATGACCAAAGAGTACAAAAGTAAATAGAATGATACAAATTTAGCTTGTGATTTGTATCCATCTATAATTTTTACCAACAAAACCATAATTATTTTGTAGATATAGAATATTAAAATATTTGCATTAACATATGACAATAATTCATTATGTTGTATGATTGTAAAAATATATCTAATTGATATATTGCACCTAAACGATGATGATTTATTCAATATTTACTTTTTAATATTTTTCTAATGATTGAATAATTGATCTAATTTCAATATATTAAATCACATTTGTTATTATGTGGGAATTAGACCAATTTTATTTTATCAATTTATTTGAAGTGTGATTTATAAGAGTAACTTTGAATCAACGTCTAAGGATATAATGATATAAATCATTCTTTATTTTTGAAAATTATGGCTAGTCAAAAATATTTATTCTTGAATGTCAAAAAAGTGTTTGTTTTATTATTTTAAATTATTCCTTCAAGTATTATAAATCATCCTCAGTGAAATCAGAAAGATCATAACCAGCTTCTTCTAACTTATCTTCCATAATTTCTTCAATAATCATAGCTAAATTTTCATCGACTGCTGATACTATATCCAATGCACCAGTCATAGCCCATATCATATATAGCTCGAGAATCG
>JAOUKW010000176.1 GCA_029882335.1 Candidatus Heimdallarchaeota archaeon
TCCTGTCTTAGTCATTAATTCAGAAAACATAATAACTGCAGTTAATGAAGAGTTTACGGAACTTGTAAATTATAGTGAAACAGACCTCATTGGTACTTCTATATTTAATCTAGTTGAAATAAAAAATCAAAATGATTTACGATTTACAAATATTAAATCACATAAATCTTTATCATTTGAGGTGGAATTTAAAACAGCAGTAGGTAAACAAATACCTGTTCTATTAATCGGTACATACATCGTTGAAAGACAAAATGATATGGAAGGTATATTATTCTATATCAGACGAATTGACTCATTAAAGAGAGCTGAAAATATATTAAAAGGGGAAGGAGTATTAAATGTTGAAATCATAGATGCAATGATTTCAAATATTCCCCAAATACAAAATAGAGAATCATACTTTCGTAACTTACTTGAAAATAATTCTGAACCAATACTTGTTGTTGATAAAAATAGAATTATCAAATTTCTAAATCCAGCAGTTGAACAAATATTTCAGAAACCAATTGAAAGCATAATTGATACGAAATTTGAATTTCCAATCGAATTGAAAAAACCATATCAAATGGAGTTAAATCTAGAAAATCAAATAAAATTCTTAGAATTAAGAGCATCAGAAACCCAATGGAATGAAAATACAGCTTTCCTTATAATTTTACAAGATATAACAAATAAAGTACTAATGGAAAGATTTTTGCGACAAAATAAAGATCAATTACTTCAATCTCAAAAAATGGAAGCTGTTGGAAGATTATCTGGTGCTATAGCCCATGATTTTAATAATTTACTTACAGTTATACTTGGTAATTCAGAGATCATGTTAAATTCATCTAAGGATAAGTATAGAGATGAGCTAAATGAAATTAAATCCGCGTCAGAGAGAGCGATTTTATTAACAAAGCAACTATTAACATTTTCCAAGAAACAAGTGGTGAAATCAACTTTTATTCAGTTAAATAGTACAATTAATATCATGTCTCCAATGTTAGATAGACTTGCAGGTAGCAATATTAAACTTCAAATTAAAGTTGATAAAGATTTAGCCGCAATAAAGGCAGAAGAGAGCAGAATCGAACAGGTAATACTTAATTTATTTATCAATGCAAAAGATGCAATTAACAAACAAGGAACGATACACATTACTTTAATGAATTCAGTGTTAAAACACACCTATGTTGATGAGTATATAACCCTAGTTCCAGGTACATACGTATTATTATCAGTTAAGGATACAGGTTCAGGTATTGATGAGTTAATCAAACCACGTATATTTGAACCTTATTTTACTACTAAATCGGAACAAGGAGGATCAGGATTAGGACTAGCAACAATATATGGAATAGTTAATCAATTTAATGGTCAGATTACATTAAGATCAGAGAAGAACCATGGAACTGAGTTTAAAATTTATTTTCCTGCCTATATTGATGTACCCATCATTCCCGAAAATACCACGCTTGTGGAAATTGAACAAGTAAAACACACCAATCAAAGAATTCTAGTAGTTGAGGATATGGAAAGCTTATTACGCTTAATGGAAAAAACACTAAAATCGCAAGGATTCCAAATAATAACTGCAAATAATGGAGTCGACGGTCTTCAAATAATTAAAAATTCAACTGAAAAATTAGATCTAATAATTACAGACTTAATCATGCCCAATATGTCGGGGCTTGATATGATTAAAAACTCTGTAGATCATTTGAATGGTACCAAGATATTGTTTGTATCCGGTTATCCAGATCAGATATCCATTGAATCTTTAACTACATTTCCTGATTCTGAAGTAATAGAAAAACCATTTACTCAAAAACAATTAATTAATAAAATTAATAGACTGCTCAATCAGGATATTTAATTGGAATACTCATATCTAATCCAAACTAAGAAAATTTATATATTTCATCGAGAAAAGTAATTTGAAATGGATTTTAGCGTTAACTCTCTATTGAATATCATTACAAAATTGGATAATGAGAATTTAATTCAAGATCCGAATTATGGTTTGCTTTTAAACTTATACTCACAAGCTTCTGATGCAGATATAGCCAAAATTAAAGACAGTAGATATATTTTTACAAATATCCAATTACTTGGAAAATTAATATTAGATCTAAAACATGAATTAGCAATTCGAGCATTACTGCCTCAATACTTATGGCATATCAGAAATCACAACTCTCAATTAAATCAAAGTCAAATTAATAAATTAGATGATTTAGAAATTGCAGTATCTTCAAGGTACAATACCATGAAAGAAGCTTTTTTTAACTTTCCTCTAGAAGAAAAAGTCGTCAAAACCATCCTCCAAGATCAACCAAATATTATGGATGTATATAATTCGAAGTATAATAGGAATACGAATAACCGTGGAGGAATTATTTCCTATGTTGAAGAGTTGCTAAAACTAAAGATCCTCATGCTTTATTTTGTAAATGATTGTGACGTATTATATCAATTTTATTTACATATCGCTGATTTTTCAGTAAAGAAAATTATTCTATGTTTTATGCAGGAAGTAAAGTATCTCCAAGTCATTCGACTTACTGAAGAAAATACAGAATTAAATTTAATTACAGTCAAAAGGTTAGAAGATTTAGGTATCTCCAGTTAAAATAGCATTTGCTTGATTAATAAGTGTGGATACTTTATTTGTTAATAATTGGTAATTTTCGATTGATGGATTATGATATAAATATCCAAAACACGCACCATTCAACAAATTAAATATTTCATAGTATAGTAATAAAAAATGAGATATCTGATCCTCCTCATAATACAGATAAACAGAGTTAAAAACATTCAAAGCCTCATCATTTTCAGCTAATAGATCTTGTTTTATTGAAATATAATCAATTAATGGATCACCAAGTATTGCCCATTCCCAATCTAATATCACGTTTATACTTCTATCATTTAGATTTACTAATATATTATTTTGATTCAAATCATAATGCACTAAACTTAATTTTCTATCATCAAGGTACTTTAGATTAGAGAATAGAAATGTCATTGAGGATGTCTTAAATGACGAATTAAAATAATTCAATACATTAATTTTATCTTCAATTTCCAACAACTTCTTCTTAATCCAAGCTTTCCAATAAAGATTGTCTGAAATTGGATACTCTTTCAGCAGTGTTAACTTATCTATTGTAATAGAATGAATTAAATTTAATATATTGGCAAATTCCGTTGTAAATTGATTTTTTTGTGTTTGAGTCATACATTGCCATAATTCTTTCAATGATACTCCTTCATCTTTTGTCATTAAAAGATAGCTATGATAATAATCATATGAGTGTGTAGATGCAAATATAGGGACATTAACTGGAATATCATTTTGTAAAACCAGTTCTAGAATATATTTAGATCTAACAAATCTATTTTTTTCCCAATCATCTAGAGGTTCTCTTGTCATAACTTTCAGTATATATTCAGAAAAATTCGTTTTAACTTCAAATATTTGATTAATTGAATCAACATTTAATTCTTTAAAATCCTCAATTTTAGTCTTTAATATTTCCTCTATTCTCAGGGGTAGATCCATATTATTAAGTTGAAATTTAAATATATGAACATTACTTTTGTAATAGCATTCTATTTTTTTTTCATCAGATGACTACATACATTAAGAATATTTAATACTCCAAAAAAGTATCATTTAATATGAGTGTAGAACGCTTTACTTCCTTTTATCCTTCAACTCAACTGAGAAAGAAATTTTTGATCGGTTCATCAATTCCAATTTTTGTGTTTGCAATACCTCTTTTATTTACAATCATCATAATTAATATTGAATATATGATCAATAATCAAGACTCAAAGTTTATAGATATATCAGGAGGTATTTTATTCGCGTTAGGTTTTCTTATTTTAATTTATTTAATTTTCGCTATGTTTTATTTATTATACTATAAGACAATTCGTTATGAAATCAAGGAGAATGAGATCCATGTATTTAGAGGATTAATAACGAAGTCACACAAGATTGTCCCCTTTAGGACAATAACCAATATGGATTTAAAAAGAGGAATTTTGGATAGATTATTTAGCATAGGAAGTATTGAAATCCAAACTGCAGGAAGCGGATCTGCATTCTTACCAGAAGAAAGATTAGATGGCATTTTACTTGCAGATATTGAACCTTTACGAGAACATATTTTAAATAAAGTAAGATTAATAACTGGTGGATCTGCAGGAGTAACCCATGATAACGATCAATATAGCGATGTGTACGTACTTCAACAAATCCTAGATGAATTGAGATTATTACGTGTAGACTTAACACAAAAGAGGAAAAATAATGATTAATAGTACATCAGTATCGTTTTCACCAAAGAATAGAATAATTCTTAAATACTTCTTTGTTTTATTTTTTAAACTTACAGGATATAGTACATTTACCGTAGGTATAGGTGTAAGTGAAACAGTTTCTGGATTGATTGAATTATCAGGGATTAACGTTGACCAACCTACTTGGGGAGATTTACTGAATATAGTCCAATTAGTATTTACTACCTACGGTATTGAGATAATTACCTCGATTATTCTATTTTTAATTGTAATCCTTTTCATAGAATCATATAGAACCACTATAACCTATCATCTCAAAACAACAGAAATTCTCTCAGTCAGAGGTTTGATAACCAAATCAGAGAAGGCAATTCCTTACAGAACTATTACCAATTTTACTATTAAAAGAGATATATTAGATAGATTTTTAGGTTTGTATACTATAGAAATTCAAACTGCAGGTGGTACTACAGGAACAGGTATATTGAAAAATACGCAAGTAGAGGAAATAATTGAGGGTATAACCAAGGAGGATATTGATAACCTCTATTCTATTTTACTACAAAGAATTTCTACAACTCAAGCACCTCCCAAGAGAACAGAAAAAACAGAATTAATTAAAAAAATTCATGAAGAATTTAAAGCAATACAGGAATTAGCCATTGTAAATTGAATTTTACCATCAAGAGTAATACAAAAAATAATTTGATTAATTATTTGAAAAAAACAAATCTAAGACATATATTCAACCAGTAATTTTGTTGTTATTGCTACTAATACCTCTAATATCTCATCAATTGATCCATTACTACAGAGATCAAAAAGTTTATCAAAATCGGATTGTGAACTATATAGTGCAATATTTTCCATTAATTCTTTAGAAAAGAGAAATTTAATAGTTCTACCGTATTTATCTTCTAAATTCTTGTATACCCAAACGACCCCTGAATAATTATGATCAAAATCATTAAAATCAATTGAATATTCCCATTTTAATTGTTCATTTAACATATCCAAATGACCTTGATATTGATTCAAGATTTCCCTCTTATGCATTAACATAGTGTCTCTATAATTGATCTTATCATACTTCTGCATAACTTGGTTGATGATTTGATTAATGGGATTGATGTATTCGTTTTGACTTGCGTTTAAAATCCGTGATTTAACCAGTGATTCAGGTGTTTGAGGTTGATCTTTAGCAAGTTTTATTATTTGTGATTTACTGACTATAAGACCTGGATTCATATTTTTTTGTTTACCTATTTTTTCTCTATAATTAATTAATCGGTAACTAATTGATTGTTCTATGTTATCTTTTAATTTTAATGATTTAAATAATTTCAATGATTTTAGAGCATCATTTTCATAAAATCTT
Source organism: Candidatus Heimdallarchaeota archaeon (assembly GCA_029882335.1). Lineage (GTDB taxonomy): Archaea > Asgardarchaeota > Heimdallarchaeia > Heimdallarchaeales > Kariarchaeaceae > JAOUKW01. The sequence continues at coordinate 5,678 of JAOUKW010000176.1, forward strand.
TTTAATTGACTTAATTGTAAAAAATGAAAATTAAGAATCTGTAATTCTGTAGTATCCAAATCTTGTACAATTTTGTCCTTACAAGCAATTAAATACAATACATCATTGGCTGCATAATTCATATAATCTTTTTTTATCGGTCTTCTCGTCCAATTACCTTTTTGTATTGATTTAATTTTAATAAAAGTGAAGCCAAGTAATTCTGCAATTAATTTATCTAAACCTTTGTTTGTTCCATGTATAAAATTATATGCAATAGATATATCAAAGTAATTTTGAGTTTTCCAATTAAATTCCTGAAATAGAAGCTGAATATCGGTTAAACCATCGAAAAATACTTTCTCTACATTAGCATTCTCGAAAATTTCCTTAAGAGGGTTGAGATCTATGCATAATGGATCAAACAGGTATTGTTTTGATTTTGTCCCAATTTGGACTAAACAAATTTTAGTAGAATAATTTCTAAAATTATCAAATTCGACATCAATTGATAGATACTTTTCACACTTTAATTCTTTAAAGACAGTATCAAAAATATCTAAATTATCAACTAAAATATAATTTAATTTAGAATTTAAAATTATTCAACTCCTCATCCAATTTTAATTGCTTATTAAATTTTGACAACCATGAAATATGTATGTAATTATATCAAATGAGGAATTTGACAAACAAACAATAATAAATTTCTCTATTGTAATTGAGTCATCTCTTCAGATATTTTCCATAATTTTTGTTGATTTTCCTCATTCTTGGCCACTTTTGAAGGATTTGCCTGACGAATATCAATTGATTTACCGCGTCCAAAATCATAGTAGTAGTTACCTGTAACTCCCTCAAGTTCGGGTGCAGTGGCCAAATAAATAGATGTAGTAGCACCTTTTTTAGGATTTCTCGCATATAATTTAACTAGGTTCATTACTATTTTTGATAAAATCCCATTATTTTTGGCAAATTGAGAGGCAACAAAGCCCGGATGTAAAGCATTTACTGTTATTTTTTTACCATTCAACCGGTTGGATAATTCAATAGTAAACATGATATTTGCTAATTTTGATTGTCCGTACGTATTGAACCATTTATAGTTATTTTTATTTTGAATATCATCAAAATCAATTTCCTTATTTTTATGAGCACCACTAGCCACATTTATAATTCTAGCAGAATCTGATTTTTCTAATTTTGGAAGCAGTAAATAAGTTAGAAGAAAATAAGACAAATGATTTGTTGCCAGAGTTTTTTCAATGCCTTCAACTGTTTCTTGTCGTTTAAGGAAAATTGCACCTGCATTGTTAATTAACACATCTATTCTATCGTATTTAATTTCGATTTCAGAAACTAAGTTTCTAATGTCTGATTGTAATGATAGATCTGCAAGAAGTAAATCAATAGAATTATTCCCTGTTTGTTGAATTATAGATTGTTTTGCTTTTTCTCCTCTCTCTTTATTCCTACAAACCATTATAATTTGATGATTCTCCTTTGCCAATCCGAGAGCTGTTTGAAATCCGATTCCTGCATTTGCACCGGTAATTAAAATAAGCTTTGTCATGATATTTTAAATGATATTCTCTTAAAAAAAATTATTATATCTTAGCAAACATAATGTATTATGGTTCAAGATGATACCAACATTTCAAGATATTTTAATAAAAAAAGCAAAAAGATGGTAAAAGAGCACGATAAAAAAGGAATACCACAATCAATGAAATATCAAATAGATGACATAATGAGTTATAATGTGGGTTCAGCTTTTGATGTTGGATCTGGACCAGGTACATTACTGATCAATTTATTTGAGCTTGGGTTGAATAAAGGTTATGGGATTGATCTATCACCTAGTATGAATAATTATGCAACAGAACGTCTTATTACCTCGGGTATAGATAAAAACGCTTTTGAAATTTATGAAGGTTCTTTTTTGGAATTAGATGCAAATATCACACCAGAGGCTATTTCACTACATAGAGTAATTTGTTGTCATCCAGATCGTCAAGGTATGATTGCAAAATCGATTTCATACAAACCCAAAGTTATTACTCTTACAATTCCGAGAGATACTCCATTGCATAGACTGTTTTTCTTAATTCTTAAATTATCTGCAAAGGTATTTTCGAGATTATCGATATACAATCATAGAATTCATACAATTCAAGCACAACTTCTTGATTCAGGATATTCACTTAGTACTGAAAATAAATCATTTATTTGGACTACATTAACCTTTATTAAAGATTAATTCAAAAAGACAACAATTAATGTATCTAACTTGAATTTATCCTAAAGATAAAGTTTTTAGTATTAATCAAATTATAAAATTCATGGTAGTTGAGTCAACCCTCGGATTACTCATATTTGCTTTATTATTGGGTATCAAACATTCAATGGACGTAGACCATGTAATAGCTATATCTTCTGTTTTTACACGAGAAAGAAAATTCACAGATACTGCAAAATTATCATTTACATGGGCAATTGGCCATATGATGACAGCGGGAATAATTACTTTCATTTTATTTTCCATCAAAGAAACCATTTTGGATACAATATTGGCAAATTTTGAGATACTAGTTGC
>JAOUKW010000177.1 GCA_029882335.1 Candidatus Heimdallarchaeota archaeon
ATGGTTTAAATAATTGAATCTCGTTTTCCAAAATTCCTTGGTTATAAAATTCATTATTCCAAGTAATTCGATTTTTATACTCTATTAATCCACTTACCAATCTAGATGTGTATAAGATTTTATAATTATTTTCTGGATTTAATTCAAATTGAATAATCGTTTTGTCATAATCTTGAACCCATTCTTCGCAATAAAAAAAGAAATCATGAATTATTATATCTGGACTTCCATTTCTTCCATCAATCGTTATGTCTTGAGGATTGTATCCTTTCATCAATAATCGATCTATTAATTCTAATATGACAAAATCCTTATGTCTTTTCAAATAATTACATTGTGGATTAATTACTTTGATTTTATCCCCATATTCAATACTCTGTTTTTCAGCTTTAATTGTAATCTCATAATTATTATATTTCTTTTTGTGAATATCCAATTCATCCTCAAAATATCTCAAAGCCCAATAGAGACTGGTATATTTCATATCAAGACTTTTCATTCTGTCACCTTAACTGATTAATTTTGTTTACTATGATCTCCTTTACATTTTCTAGTGATTTATCTGTAGTGTCTATTATTTGAAATGGTATGTTGTATTTTCTGCAAAAAACCTCCATTTTCTCATAATAATTTTCATGATAAACTAGTTTTTTAATATCTTTATCTTCTAGATTGCGTTGAAGAATTCGTTGTTCTATTACTTCCGAGGATGCATAGATGATGAAAGTAAAGTCTGGAACACCTATCTTTTCTATCAACAAATCAAATATCATGTCACTTTCGGGTTCTCCACTCCATATATAATTTGAAACCAAATGACGATCTGTAATTATGTTTTGATTTTTGAATTTTTCATAAAGATATATGTTACTTAAACCATAAAACCATGAAGTAAATACTCTGTTTGTGCTAAGATTAACCTTATCTCGTATAGTTCTATATGTATTTTCATCTTCACCAAATAAACTTTGAAGTGGTTTTTCAACAAATGTAAATCCTAATGAATCAGCTACTAATTTAGCAGTTGTAGTTTTACCTACTCCGTCTAAACCTTCTATTGCTATATGCATATTATTTTACCTGATTTGGCCTTCTAGTTTTGACTTCAGCTTTCTTTCCACTAGTAAAATAATCTAATATTTCAAGATAACCACTTACCCTTCTAATCCTGAGTATGTCATTACTTCCACAGTATTCACAGAAATCAAAAACTCCTTTTTCTCCACATTTATTGCATATATCAAGTGGGTAATTAAATCCTAAGTAGTGAACTCCTGCAGTTTCCGCAGCTCTTATAACTTCGATTATAGCCTCACTATTTCCAATTGGTGCAGAATTTAGTTCTATGTAGGTTATACACCCTCCATTGGTTAATCTATGAAAATAACCTTCAAATTTAACTTTTTCAAATGCAGACAAATTACTATCTACGTTTACATGAAAGGAATTTGTATAGAATTTCTTTTTTGTAACTGGATGTGAGTATTCTTTTGAATCAATAGAGGGAAATCTACCTGAAATAAATTCACCACTTGTTGCAAGAAGTGAAAAATTCTTGTTATGTTGTAACCTTAGTTCATCTGTAAATTTCCTCATGAATGTGACAAAATCTTTTGCTATTTGATAATTTTCTTCAGATTCATAGTATTTATTTCCAGTTAATACTTCAATCATTTCTGATAATCCAATAAATCCAATGGATAATGTTCCATGTTTAAAAACATCATCAAGAGATGTTGCTTCTTTAAATGATGTAATCCATAGATTATTGTTCACATTATTTGGAAAATTTGATTTTGACAATTTTGTTAGATTTGTAAACCTATGTAATAATATTTCACTTGCCGAAATAGCAATTTTTTTCCATAATTTATAGTATTCTTCAAGTTTAAACTGTATAGTTCTATCTTTAAATTCTCTATCAATTTCTAACGCTATCTTGGGTAGATTAATTGATAAATAAACTATATTTCCTCTGCCAATTGCTGTAGGTTCTCCAAAGACATTATCAACAACTCGCGTCCGACATCCCATAATTGCTAATTTATTTGCATCATAAAGTTTATTTGAGGCACAATCTGCCAATAAATAAGTGGGAATCATCTTTTTTATTGTGCAGTTCACTGCTTTCTCATACAGGTAGTAATTTACATCATTTTGATTTTTATTTATACCGCCTTTTAATTTAAAAATTATGTTGGGTTTTATATTTGTCACTGGTGAATTATAGAATTCGTCAAGTACATATTCACAAATTGTTTGAGAATATACATCGAGTCCTAAACCAATATTTAGGGAGACATAATAACTTACCTTGCCCATTCTTTCATGTCCATCATTACACCAGGTAATAAAGCCATTAATTTGATCCCTTAGGATATTTCTATTATAATCCGATAAGTCTACATTAAGTTTATTCAATATAAATGCCGTGTCTGTATCAAAATTTGCAAAACTCATTCCTCCTGATTGCTCATTACCAATTTTTGTAATAATATCTTTATAAAAATCAAATACTTTCATTATTTTTCTTGATGAAGAGATTCCTTCAAACTTGTTAAACGGAAAACTCTTTACAATGTCAAAAGTCAAACAATTGTAAGTTATTTCATAAGCTTCTAGATCATGAAGATGTAAATATCCATTAATATGTAGATCAGACCATTCTTTTGGAAGAGTATCTAAAATTCTTTTCTTTACTATTTTTTCTCCTCTATCAAATACTTGACCAACAAAACTACTTCTTTGACTTGCATTCTCGTACTCAGTATCACTCATATAATTTTACCATCCTGTAATTTTAAAAATCTTTGATTTGTTGATCCTATGAAACTAGTAGTAGTGGTTCTTAATTCTTTTTTATAATTTCCTACTTTTAAATAATTAAGATGTGGGAGTAATTCTTTTGGCACTTCTTCAAAACTTCTTCCTGTGTAGAGACAAATATCCATGTCTTTTAATTTAGATATTAATTGGATTGTCTCTTCCAATTGAATTAATGGTTCTCCTCCAGATATTGTAATTTTTCCATTTTCAACTTTTGACTTTAGTTCATCAACTAAGTCATCAATATTATACAATTTACCAAGATTTTTATCCCATGTATTTTGGTTATGGCAACCATCACAATGGGTATCACATCCTTGTAAATAAATAACTGTCCTTACACCTGGACCATCTACAAAAGACCCTCTATAATCAATCGAATTAATCCTAATATTCAATTTCACACCCCATGTATTTAGTTTATCTTCATATCCATATCAAAAAAATTGCTGGGTTAAATATATTTGGTTATCACTGTATATAACTTTTACTAAATAAAATCAAAATATTTACTTGGTGCACTTTATGAGGGTAAATAGCAATATTGAAAAATAGACATGAAATACTTTGAATCTGTTAATATTGTTCAGGGATCAGATTTACTTTTATTTTATTGCCAAGTTTTGGATCTTGTAATGACAATTCACATTCAACTTCACAGAACCAAATATTTAAATTATGTAACTCAATTTTAATAATAATTAGAAATACCTTTAGGATGAATGCCATACATAGGGAACATTTAAATAAATTTCAATTTATGAAAATTTAGAAACTAATATGATTGGTAGTAACAAGAATGCAAAACAATCCGGTTGGATTGCAATTATCGGTGGTATTTTTCAATTAATCTATGGGATTTTGGCAATATTTTTCCCTTACAGTCCCGGCGTATATTATGGATGGGATGAAGGTCTTTGGATATTGGCTAATATCGGTATGGCAGGTGCGATATTCGGGATTTTAATACTTAATGTTGGAAAACCAGATAGCCTAACACGACTAAGTGGTATTGCAGCGATTATAGGTGTATTTACTCGTATTATCGCCTCAATTTTCATCATCATGCGTTCCTCTTGGGATCCGCTTCCAATTATCCTCTTGAGTATTTTACTCATACTTGGTGGTATGTTTGCTCTTGGAATTGCTATTTTAAGAGGTAACAAAATTAAAGGATGGCAATCATGGACCCCCATACTTGTTTCAATCTTTGGTTTCATTGTTGCTGCACTCTTTTCAGTTAGTTTGTTCATTCACTTCATCTTGCTGGGGTTTTGGGGAGTATTCTGGATGCTGATTGGATATGTGGTTATATCCTATGTGCCCGAGAATTTAACTATAAGCAATTAATTTCTGCAATTTGTCAAAGTAAGTGTTCTTTCAATAATTTTTTACCCTATTAATTTTTGATAATTAATAATATTCCAATAAATACTAATCAAAAGAGTTTCAATGTTTTAGTATCAACTATGAAATTGTAGGAAATTTAATACTATTTTTAATTATGTGGATTAAGATAGGTTGACCAAATATTCATCATAGTTTAGGAGGTCCATGAAGAATCGCTTGTTTTATTTGTTCAACTGATCCTGTTCTAGGAGAGATACCAAATAAAATCCAAGTTACTCCTAATTCATACAATTTTGATAATAAATGAATATTATTTATTTCTGATATATCTAATTGAATGAGGAGTTCTGCATTTTCATTTGTATGTTTTTTTCTTTCTGAATTGATGAACGAAGTTAATTCTTTTATTTCCTCAATTGTCAAGTGTTTAGGCCATTGCTTTGATATAGGCATCATTCCATCCCATTTTGCACCACGGATAAAAGGTTTGTTTCCTGGCCACTTTCCTCCAATTAATATTGGAATTCTTGGTTTCTGAATTGGTTTGGGCAATAACCTAACATCTTTTAATTGATAATATTTGCCTTCAAAATCGAAAGTTTCTCCTTTCCAACATAGATCGAGTATTTCTAATGCCTCATCAAGTTTTTCACCCATATTTTCGTATTTTATTCCAAATGAAGTATAATCAGATGGAGGTGCACCAATACCAGCACCAAGGATAATTCTACCATTAGAAAGGATATCAAGTGTGGCTAATTCTTTTGCAAGTTGCCAAGGTTGTCTTCGTACTACAGGAGTTATCCAACTCCCTACCTTAATATTCTTTGTATTACAAACAATTGCAGTCATCATAATATTTGCATCTAACCATGGAATTGAATCATGATGCATTAAATGATCTGGTAAAAATACTCCATCCCAGCCTGATTTTTCTGCTAATATCGCAAATTCAATAACTTGTTTAGGATCTGCAAAACTTGCCATAGTTGGAAGAAAAAATCCAAATTTCATTGAGGGTTCTACAGATGGGATGTCTATAAATCTTTTCAATAATAATATAACAAATCATTTAATTTAAGATAATTTTTTTCGTATTAAATAAAGATTTGTGAGTATAAAAATCCAAAATTCCCTTTCAATTGAAATTAAATGTAAAGTTTACATTAATATTTTGTCATTCAATGCTTTTCTACAAACGGGACAAGCTCCTTTTGATTGTATGTATGCAAGTATATGTACGGAATGAAATTGCTTGGTACAGTGAGGACATTGCTTTGTAATATCACCATCTGCGAATCCACGCTTACAAATGTGACAGTATGGTAAAATGTTATTACAATTGATACATTGTCTAATCAAAACTGATTGAGTTGTATTACAGGTTGTGCATTTTTGGAGAGAGGAAAATGGTTTAGACGCAGTATTCTGTATTACTTCTTCAGTTTTCTTTTCTACTACTGAATGTTTAATGAATACCTGTTCTAATTCTAAATACTCTCCTAGATTCTCTTGATAAACCAATATTTCTTTTAGATAAATTTCAACTTCATTTTTCGATATTTTTAACAATTCGGCTATTCGACCTAATAATACAGGTACGTCATTTCTGAATTGTTTGATCAATGTTAATAGTTCTTCAATTTTTGTTAATCTTTTATCTTTTGCCTGCATTTCTTTGGCAACCTCTGCATCTATTCTTTGAACTTCTCTGTGCTTTTGTATCTGTTTAATATCTAACGCTATAATTCTTTGATGGATGGATAAGATAAGTAGTATCATAACCAACATAATTGCGTTAAAAATCCAATAAACTATATCCGATATCTGAAAAGCAGTGAGCAAGACTTCGGTACTATACGATGCTATGATAAGGAAAAATATATTTTTGGATGTTATTTTTTGTTTATCTTCTAGCTTTTTAAGAAAAGATCCGGCATTCCTCAGAAAAATAATCATTAAAATGTACATCACCAACCATAAAATTGCAGAAAGAAGTATTATTCTTCTATCAAATGGGGGAATTATAAGTAATACTAAACTTGTCCAAAACAAACTATTTAAACCACCAAATGCAAATATAAAGGCAATTTTTATTTGGATTTCAATACTCTTAATATCATTCATATAAGTATTTAATACAAGATAATGCTATTTAAATGCAACTAACCAAGTTATACTATCTCTTTGACTGATTAATTCTCATTGGATTAATGATTTCAATGAGATTTAAGGATAAACACTAAATGGACACGATTGATTCATGATTTTAAGTAGATATATATCAATAACAAAGCCTCGGTTCTTCTTGTTATTTTTTGATACAGTGCTATAGATATGAAAATAAAATTAATGCGATACAATTTTTTTTTCGTGTTTAATGTTATAATTATTGTATCTATGGTGCAAATTTTTTCATACCATTTTTTAAGGCTAAATCAATAAATAATTGATATAATTACTAAGCACAATACATCATATATTTTATAGCGCGATAATAGTGTATAGTTGTGCAAGGTAAAATTAAAAAAATTATATCTGGTAAAGGTTTTGGATTTATAACAACTGAAGAATCAGATAAAGACATATTTTTTCACAAATCAAATTTAAAAGAAAGTGATATTGATAATTTAGTAGAAGATACAATCGTTGAATTTGAACTTCAAGATGGTACTAAAGGGAAAGAAGCAGTTAATGTTACTGTTATTCGATGAACTAATAAAACTAAAGGACTTAATAATGAATATTGCAGAACCTAATTGGTTTGCTAACAATTAAAAAAAATTTCAAATTAATATTTAACAAGTAAAATATTTTTCAAATCAGCATTAGCTAGGATATTTAAATTAGCTTTATACTTTAGTAATTATTCTTCAAATCCATCTAAATTCGTTAATTTCAGTTGATACAATCTTTCTTTGTTTATTCTTTTTACATTTGAAAAGAGATCATCTAAATCCCAAATTATATAAAATTACCATTTCTCAAAATAAGAGTACAATTACAAAGACATGTATTTTATTTTCTTGTATTAATTACAGAGTAGCTTCTTGAATAATTAAACTGGATCAAATACCAATGTATATGAAATTAACTTGTTTATGTAACCTTCAAAATCCTTATTTTCAAAAAATGGTTTTAAAATACCGATATATTTTTCAACTTCTGGTTTCTCAATACCAAAATATTCACCTAATTCATTAATATATAATAAATTACTAAGTATTGAATAATCAAGACCAATTTTTCCTAATCCTTCTTGTTTTTCCCACTTCGCAAAAGAAACTTGATTGTAGGCTTTATTGAGTAATTTATTATAAAACATCTTATACATCTCTGTTATTGTGAAAATATAGGCTTGATGTTCATCTAAAGCCATCTCAAGCCAGGTAGTTTTATCTACAGGATCTATGAGATAATTATCTTTCATTATTTTCATTATATCAAACAGGGATATATTGAGTAAAGTAGTAATTCTGGAATAAAACGCAGATATACTTGAATTCCATAATTCGCAAAATTGATATACATTTTCTAAAAATGTATTAAATATCTGTTTAGTCCCATTAACCTGAATTCTGTGTGTTTTAGTTCGATCCAATACGATATTTTCCTCTTTATACATCTGTTGATAGGATAAAGAAATCCAACCCACCTTTAAATCCATGTTTAAGTGATAAATATCATGATTATAAAGTAATCACTACTTCGATCAACAATTAATATAAAATTTGTATTAATCTGACTTAGTGAAAATTAAGTGCTTTTATAGATCTATATTAAAGGAAAACATTCTATTACTTGAATTGTTTATTAACAAATTACAATTCTATCCAATCTATTATCTTTAGTTTTATTGATTATGCAGTAAATAGAATGAATTTGTGAGTTGTAATAATAAAAGAAAATTATGTATCTGTAATTAATACAGTTATTTATATTTGTAATTCAGATAAAATCGTTGTTAATTACTAAAATGAATAAAATTGTATTTAAATGATTATAAAATTTAATGAGTATGTTAGACAAAGATACGTTAAGAAGTCATTTTT
>JAOUKW010000571.1 GCA_029882335.1 Candidatus Heimdallarchaeota archaeon
AATTTTAATTATTCATAAGAAATAATATTAAATAAAAAACCAGAACTAATTACATTTTTATCAAGCCAAATCAACATTACTTTGTAGAGGTTAATTTATACATTTGATCATCAGTCCAACCAGTTAATCTTTTGAAAATTAACTTTAGCTCTCCAAGATGCTCTACTTCATGGTGTAGAATAGATACTATTTGACTTTCAAACTTAACAATATCACCATAATAAGTCGTTACTTGTTCATTTAACTTTTCAAGCGAAAAATTTTTCATTGATTTCCTTATTTCATCTGAAACTTCATTTAATGCCAATGATACTTCCTCAAATGAAGAAGTGTTTTCTACTCTACCACCAGTTCTTAATGCGAGTGGATGACTAGGATAATTATCTCCAATCAATGTAAGCCCAATCCAATGCATCCCCATCAATAAATGACGATAGATTTCTTCAGAAGACCACTTAGTTGAATTGATGGATTGATGAAATATTTCTTTACCCACTTCCTTATAATGAGCCAATTGAAAGTTCCTTCGTTTTATAATCATATCAAATAAATTAATTAAATCGATGCTTCAAATATGTTGATTACAATTAAAATACTATCGAATAATATGTAGAATTAATATTATAATATAGTTTAAGAGATTCTATTTATACTATACATAAGAGAGCTGCGACAGCCTAAAATAATTAATATGCGTGTATTAAATTGTGAAACTAATTTATAATTGAATACTCAAGCGATATATCCAACAATCACCAAGTAAAAAGTGATTTCATCAAATAGTTCAAAGATTATATGAATGAAACCCAAAACAAATTTGATGGTGAGGATGAAAGTTCAGATAATATAGTAAATTGGTTTTCATCCAATGGAGATAAAGATTTGATTATATTCACAATAAATATATCTTAATAGTCTAGTTTTGAATATCCATTTTTTGTAAAAGTACGATATTCTTAATAATCAGACAGGTTCATGAAAATATTAATTTAATAATAAGATAAAATTAATTCAATAATACCTCATACTGAAATGTAAATTTAATTATTTATTAATAGTTTAGAATGATAGCAAAATTATAGATTATGAAATATGGTTTTGTATTTCCAAGAGAACACGGTCTAATAGCATTTTGGCTTGCAAGTCTATATCTATCATTATTTACATTTATTACCTTAGGAAAGATAGTTCCAGTAGATCAGCGTCCAATTAGATTTAGTTACTTTATACTTGCAATCATATATTCAATCATAGTAATTTTTAGCTATGGTTCAATTAAAAATCTTGTAAAATCCAAATTTAAAAAGATTGAAAAGATACCGATAATCATTTTGATTTTGTTTACGATTATACTGCTCGTATTAAAACCCATAAACGAACTATATTGGATATTTATCACAATTGGTTTGTTATCAATAATCTGGGGATTTTTGTGTATTCAAACTAAAAAGGTGAATTATAATGAAATAGGAGTAGGTATACTGATATTATCACTTCATTATCCAATTATTATGGTATTTACTCTAGGAGATATTGATAATTTTCCGATACAACAAATTATGGCTATATGGTGGATATTTACAGGAATTGCTAATGCAACCTCAATTCGCGTTGGGAGTCTTCGAGGGAGGATCAGTCATCATCAACCATTAATCAGAACATTCTTATTTTTGATTTCAACCATTCCTTTGTTTTCCCTTAATATTACTCATCCAATTTTCATTCTATTGATGATAGAACCAATATATCAAAATATATTACAATGGAAAAGAAAACCCTCAATTAAAGAAAGCAAATTATCAATTAGAAAAATTGGTCTAAATTTGATACTATCTCTGAGTGCTTCATTAATTCTCTTTTCAATTTGTATACACCAACAATTTAAATGATAAATCACCCTGAATATTAAATTAATGACAAATTAATTTTTATTAAACAATAATTAAAAATATTAATAGAACATATGAATTATGAATTGTTTGTTTAATAAAGCCAATAATAATTTAAAATATAGAATTGATCATCTTATAAAGACAAAATTTTTCTA
>JAOUKW010000178.1 GCA_029882335.1 Candidatus Heimdallarchaeota archaeon
CAGTAGAAATTAGATAAAGTAAACCTTCTTTAATATCCTTACCACCGATACGATTAAGTATTTCTTCAATATTTGTAATTCCCCTGGTAATAACATCATCAATTAAATTTAGTATTTCGGTATCTATATACTCAAATTGTGATTTCAACAGATAAGAGATATTGGGATTTATCAGATCAGCTAAATTAGATGCAGAGCTAATTTCTAATGTCATCCCATTTAAATCAAGAATCAAACTATTTGGCAAGTAATTGCCGAATATTCTAAATTTTGCATGGTCTACATCAAACAGTAAGTTTTCTATCAGGTAAAAGACATGGGTATCAAACATGAAATGAAACGAATGTCTTAAACCAGTTGATTTTTGGTTTATTCTTAATTCATCTTCAAACATATTTGTTGAGAAATCAAGATCAGAACCAACACTAATTTTTATTTTAATCTTACCTTTTTTCTGGTAATATATAATAATTTGACTAACGATATCAAATAATTCAATTCTAGAAAACTTGATTTCTTGATATTGAAGTAATTTTATTTTTGAATTGCTAAGCAAGTTTAGAATATTAGTAAAATAAAATGAGTTTAACCAATTTTCAGATACAGTAAATAATCGTTTTGAAATCTGATCTGTTCTCCAAAGCACTCTAAAATCTTTTTTAGGTATTTCAGTTGTTAATCGTAATTGGAATTTTTCTTTTGTTTCATCCAAGATAAGTTGGTTTAGGTGTTCATTCAGTAATGTAGAATATTCCATCCAACTAGATCCATATTTGGTAGATTCATCATATTCAAACATTTTAGTAGAGATTTCAAGTTTCATATAAATTTGATTTTTATGATCTACCGTCTCAAAAAATACTGAATCAGACATAGTTGTAACTAAAGGTCCACTTTTAATTTCCCAATAGTTGACTATTAATTCTTCAGTTTTATCTAATTGATATTTTACTTTTTCATAATGCTTTAACTGTGAATTAATCCGAGATTTTAGAGCGTCTCTTCTTTCACTTAATTGAATAATATCAGACTTCATGTGATCGGGTTTGTCATTTGCTGCGTTGTATCTATCCTGAAGTTGTTTTAATATAAATTCATCAAACCATTTATAATATTCATATTTATTTTTAGTAATCGTTTTTTTTGGTATCATAGAAATCATAAATATTGACTTCATTGCATTTATTATTTGATAATAATTTCTAGAAACTATGGTAAATTCAGTTGGTATTGGTGTTGCATGATCTAAGCCTAGCTCAATAATAACCATATCCTCCTTTTGAACAATCATACTTTCAAATGGATAGGCACGTAGTTGTCTTATATCACTCAATCAAATTACCTCAGCAAGTGTTTGTATTGCTTTATCTGATTTAAATTTTATCGTTGATAATGCCAATTCTTCTAAAATATCAATAATTTGAGATTTTATTTCTTTTCTCTTTGTAAATATTGAGAAATATTGTAAGATTTCATCAAAATATGTTCTTTTGACTCTAGGTAGAAATATTAACTCAGCTAACCGAGTTATCAATAATTGTAATTGACTTGGATTCAATATTTGTAAATCAATTTTTTTAAGTATTATGAATAAATATTCAGCTTGTACAGAAATTAAATTTGGTAATATTTCCTCAACTTCTTCTACCTGATCCATCCATTGAATTGCTAATTGATGTAATTGTTTATTTGTTGAATGAAGCAATTGTACAATAGCAAGTTTTCTTTCAATAGATGACATTCTCATGGATTTTAATTGATCAACTCCATAATTTGCTACATCCTGATAAATTGATTCAGACAAAATAATCCACATATCTGATGTACCAAACCGATCTAAACTCCTTCTAAGCCGATCTCGAATCATATAATCATCAATATCTCGGGCAAGAGCTAGCAACTCATTTGACATCTCTCCTTTTTCTAGTATTAAATATGCAGCTATATACGATCTTAGTTTAGCGGATGTATTTCCTAGTAGAGTTGGGAATATACGATCCAATCTACGATCCACATTCCAACCTCTTTTATATATATTTTTGATGATTAATTCCTCTAAAGAAGGAGTAAACCCGTTTTTTTCACAATACTGAATAATCTCATTTACTAGTGCGATCTGACCTAATACATCTCGTAAAAGTAACTCGGGTACACGTCGAATTTGAGAGTTCATTAACGCTTCTTTATTCGGCCTCATCACACCTAATGCTAAATAATGTTTAGCCATTTGTTCCCAGCTTGGTTTGGATATAGAGTACTGGATATTTGCTTCCACAAACTTATGAATGTCGCCACCAATCAACCTGCAAACCGTTGCTATTGTTTCAACAGGTAAGACTGCCCAAGATTCAGGTTTGTTTTCAGATAATTTATCTGAATAAATAATTCTTAGTGCAAATATTTTATCCTGTAATTCATCATCGATATTCGTTCCTGCAATCCCTCTCCATTTAAATACTATCTCTAAAATTAATTCAATAAAATACTCATCATCTTTAATTTTATTGAAGTTTGGGAGTAGCATATCTAAAATAGATTTCAACCAAGTATTAGACGTTTTTTCATCAATTTTATCGTTTACTTCAATAAAATAACTAGATAAAAATTGTAAATTTATGTCTTTCCTCTGGAAAATTCGATTATTTATCCAAAGAAAATATGAATTTGGTATGGCGATATCATGTGACTGGAAGAAATTTATACTTTTATGAAATTCATTAATAGACTTCGGTACATAATCGATATCGGTAAATGAGGTTTTATCCAATCGATTTAGATGATAATTAATAACATATTTTAACTTTGAAATACTGTAAAGCCGAATTGAAAATTTAATTAATATTCCTAGATTAGCAGTTTTAAACGCAGCAATTAAGTCTTTTCGGCTTAATCTACTTACAAGCCAAGTTACTGCGAGTTCATTTTCAAATTTCATAAAATGGGATAATAATTTAACCAAAATATCAATATCAGCTTTGATTATTTCAATTATTCGATCTTGATAATATTTGATTACCGGATGAGCTCTAACCCATGTTACAATTTGTTTTCCCATCCTATATTTCCTTGGATCAATAATAAACTCTTCAGGAGGAATATTCAAGATATATTGCTTCAATACTTCATCTGTTTTCTCTGATAATCCAATAGAATCCCATAGTTTTAACTGTGAGATAATTCTTTTATTAACATAATTAAATAATTTATTATACCATAAAACATAGTAAATCATTGAGAAATCATTATAGTAGCCTTTCATTCGCGATTTGCGTTTTAATGTTGATAAACAAAGCATGCCTGAAAATAATAATACATCTCCAGTCATCTCTGCATGCTTAAGAATATTTAAAACAGCAGTTCTAAATTTTTTTATTATTGTAATATCATTGAATTCTTCAGAATAAAACGAATGGATTATATTATAAAATTCGGTTGGATTTTCCCCAGCAAGAAATATAAGTCCATATAATGCATCTCCTACTTTATCAATAGATAAATTTAATTTACTCTTTATTCTTTTTATTCGCTTTCCGGATCCAAGTTTCATTAGAATTCTTTTTTCAAGACTTAGAATTTGATATAGTAAATCATTCTTAGGTAACATACCTTCAGAAAGTACATATAACGTGCTCCATCTTCCTATTTCATCGGTCGATTTTCGTAGAGATAGAGCTTTTTGTGTAAGAAAAGCGAGATGTTTATTTTGTCTTTTATATTCACGAAATATTGAAATTGAAAGGTCAACCCTTGAATCAAATAGAAGTGTTATTAGTGAATTACTAGATGCAGTATTTAACATAATCAATTTAGATAAATTTTGTTGTCTTTTTCTCCTATCAGTCTGTGATATTATATTGGTCAAATATAAAAGTAAATTTTCATCTTCCAATGGTTGATCGTCTGAAATCCAAGAAACTAACTCTTGACTTAGAAACAAAGTTCCCTCCGATTTAAAGTCAATATTATTTACTGAAATTGATTTTGTAAAAGATTTATGATTTAAACTTACTAACCAACCATGGGATAACGTCTGATTTATTTTTAAATTAAAATTAGGAGTCTCTTTAAATAAAATAGAGAGTAATAATAATAATGGATCTGAAAAATCATGATAATTGAGACTAGTTGCTCTTGTAGATTTAAAAAAATCAGTTAAATTAGAAACGGACATTGGTGGAAATCGTTTTGGTTCTAATAATTGAGTGTGTGTAATTTCAATCACGGAATTTCGAGGATTATTATGCTCACCTAGAAAAATAAAAATATTATCTGAAGCACCCTTGAAAGTATAAAATTCGCTCATCCATTCTTTTAGAATTAGAAACACCCTGAAAATTATGTAATTCTTACATTGTCTTCAATTTTCTAAATAAAAAACTCCTCGATTATAAAATTTAATGATCAATAAATATTAGCAAAAAATTATTGCTTGGATTAATAGAAACTAAACTATAAAATTTAAACAACAATTAGATGCCAAATCTATGGATTTAATTGCACTTTCCGATCCTCATACAGATATCAACTCAGCTAGGAACGACAAATCATTTATCTCTAGTTTGATGCAATATATCAATAATTTGGAGGGTGATATTTTATTAATCACGGGTGATATTGCAGGTAGCACAAAGGAATTAATTCGATTTTTCAAGGAAAGTACTAAATTAAATGTAAAATACAAATTATTTGTACCGGGTAATCATGATGTTTGGGTAAATAAGGATTTTTCCAATGGATCTGAAATAAAATACCTAGAGATATTACCAGAAATAGCTAGGCAATTTAATTGGCATTACCTACCAGAAACACCATTTATTATAGATAATATTTCGATTATAGGTGAAATGGGATGGTATGATTACTCAACAAGAAATATGGATTTTGATAATATAATCGATTTTGAGACATATGCCAACAAAATAAATCCAAAGACTAACTCAACTTGGATGGATAAACATTTTGCAAATTTTGGAATCAAATCAGATCAAGAAATAACGGATTTCTTTGTCCAAAGAATGACAAAGCATTTACAAAATATCAATGTATTTACCGGCCAAAATCAACATAATACGAATATTGACACTGTAGTAATTGGTTCTCATTTTGTTCCTTTTATCGATTTTGTTACACACATTAATGATCTTTCATGGGATTATTTCTCTGCATTTATAGGCAGTATTAAGATTGGAAACTGTATAGAAAAAATAAATCCCATCTATCGTAGAATCGCTATTTTCGGTCATACACATCATCAAAAAATAAAAATAAATCAGGATATAGAGAAATATTGTGTTCCCATTGGTTACCCGCATGAATATGGAGAAACCAAACCTTTGGATGAAGTATTTAATAATCATATAAAAATCATCAATGTATAACAAATTCATAAATATATAATACAAATTAATTATTAGTATCAATATCATACCAAATATTATTATACCAATTAAATATTATTTAATTTGATGAAAAAAGACTCAAGGTTGTCATTTCGCTTATCTAATAATTTAAGCGGTAAAATCCAAAAAATTATTGATGATTCTAATGGAGAAATCAGAGATAGATCTGAATTTGGTACGAAAGCAGTAGAATTCTATCTAAATTCACTAACAAATTCTATTTCTCGTAAATTAACAATCATTAACGCATTAATCTCAATTATTGATACTGAAAAACTAACAGATCCAGATATCCTGAAGGCTAAAGAAGAATTAGAAGCAATTGCCATAAAAATAGAAGATTCAGGAAGAATTAGAGACGATCACCCCAAATATGCTGAACTTATCTTATTGAAAACAGTATTTGATCGTTCTGTTCAAAGAGAAATGAAATACGAGATAAGATCTGCAACATACAGTGAAATTGGAGCTATTCATCGGAAATACTATGAAAAATACATGAATGAAAGAGGAGACATAGTAAAACCGAGAAAAAGAGGAAGACCAAGAAGAAGAATAAAGTTAGCTCCACTAGAAGAATGAATTGATAATAATTTACATAATTAATTAGAAAATATTAAATCTATAATGATAATATTATTTAGTATCCTATACCAATTAAAACGTGATATATGTTTCTAAATCTATGCATACAATGCAAAACGAAGGTATCTATCGTATATTGTTCAATCTGTAAAAGAGGGTACTGCGAATTATGTAAATACTTAATTAGAGGGATTTGTGAGGGATGTTATTTAAACATACCCTCAACATTTGATATGAATATCAATATGAACGATATATCAAATTATTCCCGATTTGATTGATTGCTTTCGATCTTTTTATAGAGATTGAAAATAATTTTTAATTGGAATAATGGAAACTGTAATACCATATAAACCGGATATAACTACCATAACAAATATTGTTGAGGGTAAATGGGGGGTAATATTTGCACATGGAGAAAAATCAAGGATTGAAGAGGGATTTTTTCCAATCCTTGCTAACAAATTAAATCAAAAAAACATTTCTGTAATTCGTTTTACTTTTCCATTTACGAAAGATAAATCTATCAAAGTAGATGATATTCAAAGCTTAGATCAAGCATTCCTCAAAGTATGGGAGTGGACAAGCAAAAATTTTCCTGATAAAAAGTGGTGTGTAGGTGGTCATGATATTGGAGGGGAAACATCAATTAGAATATCAAGCATAACTGGAGATTTTGAAGAATTACCTCCTGTCATTTGTATTAACTATCCAATGTATCCACATAATAAACCTGAGCTTTTCAGACAGGGATCTATTGGTGCTTTGATGGGAGATGGATTATTTTGTCAGTCAGAAAATTCATCTAAAGGTACATATGACAGATTGAAAAATCAATTAGCTATGATGGCGAATCATGCAATTATAACAAAAATAGTACAATCAGATCATGAATTTAATAAAATGAAACATCCAATAAACAAAGTAATGTATTGGATTGCAAAGGATATTGAAAAATTTCTAACCAATATTGATAAAAAACAACAATTTTAATCTTGGAGTTTGATTACTTTAAAATAATTATTAAATAGAATATAAGTTAATATGGTTAATAATTACAATTGTAAACATTGCGGAGCAAATTTTGAAGATAAAGCTGAAATTTGTCCAAAATGTGGTAATAAAATACATCAATCAGATGAGATTTCACCTGGAAAGTATAGTACGATTGGAAATTTCCAAACACAACAATCAATCCCAGTAACAATCAAGCAGGATCCTTGGAATGAAGGAGGATTACTCAATGCTACATACTCCATTTTTGTTAAACCACAAAAAGCAATAGCTATTTTGGGTGCTCCAAATGCACCTTCACCATATATTTACATAATATTAGCTATATTCTGTGTATTAGTATTTTCATTTAAATTAATAAGTTTAATTACCATAATTCCACCAAATGATATGAGTGCAGAACAAGCCACAAGTATTTTTATATCATCAACATTGTTTGGAAGCATATTTGGAATATTAGCAAATTGGTTTGTTGGATCATTAATTGAGAGTGCTTTTTTTTCCCCAGGTATCAACCCACAATTAAACATTCGATATAAAATGGGACCTACAATGAGAAAGATGAATGCTTATGCAGCAATTTTATGGTGTATTCAATATATCATATTATTTATTCTATTATCTTTTGAAAGTAATGTTGAAACTACTTTTGAAAGAGCACCATATGCGTTATCACCTCAATATTTGATCATTTCAGGCATATTAGGTCTTATTATAAGCATTCTTTATGTAGTTTACTTAGTGAGAGTAATGAAAATTGGATTAAAATATGAAGGATTTAATTTAATTGTACTATCAATAATAATTGTAATGTTTCAAATTTATAATGTTTACACACTAACTCTTGGTTAAATTAATTTCTTTGTATTATATAATTAAAAAATTAGGTATTAAAATTGTTATTATACATTAACAGAATTTATTTTAAGCAACTAGTCCTTGTAATACAGGAAGAGCAACACTACCTAATGCTGAAAGTTTAGGTGCATATGCCTTGATGTAGTGTGAAAGACCTTTAGTAAATTTAATTTCAACACTACGTCCACGATGAAGACCTTTTTCTTCAATTCGAACAACTACTACTCTGTATCCAAAACCTTTGGGTTGAAGTCGGAACCATACAGCATCACCAACTTGTAAAATAGAACTTAATAGTGTTAAAATATCTGCACCTTCATCTATTAATTTAGGTTGTTCTTTTGGAAATGGAT